>JBMOFG010000245.1:0-4030 GCA_049314415.1 Polymorphobacter sp. | reverse complement strand
TGCTGCCATCGGCGCGGGTAAAGTTCACCGTCAGCATCTGGCGTGGCTTCAGGCTGGCCACACCGGTGATGTCAAAGACTTCGGTACCGTCGAGCTCGGCAGTCTTGCGGTCCGACCCTGCGGCGAACTGTAACGGCAGCACACCCATGCCGACGAGGTTCGAGCGGTGAATGCGTTCAAAGCTTTCGGCGATGACCGCGCGCACGCCGAGCAGGGCGGTGCCCTTGGCCGCCCAGTCACGCGACGAGCCGGTGCCATATTCCTTGCCGGCGACGACGATCAGCGGCGTGCCAGCGGCTTTGTACATTTCTGACGCATCGAAAATCGCAAGCTGTTCGCCGGTCGGGATATGCTTCGTCACCCCGCCTTCGACGCCCGGCACCATTTCGTTGCGGATACGGATATTGGCGAAGGTGCCGCGCATCATCACTTCATGGTTGCCGCGGCGGGCGCCATAGGAATTGAATTCGGCGCGCGCCACCTGGCGTTCCGACAGATAGCGCCCGGCGGGGGACGCTTCCTTGATCGAGCCGGCCGGCGAAATGTGATCGGTGGTAATCGAATCGCCGAAGATGGCGAGCGGGCTGGCGCCGACGATGTCCTGCGTCGGCTGCGGCGTCATCGTCATGCCCTCGAAATAGGGCGGATTTTGCACATAGGTGGAGGCGGCATTCCATTTATAGGTCGCGTCGCCTTCGACCTTGATTGCCTGCCAGCGGTCATCGCCATCAAAGACATTTTCGTAGCGGGCGCGGAACATGTCTGCGGTGACCGACGACAGCACCATCGCGGCGACTTCCTGGTTGGTCGGCCAGATGTCCTTGAGATAGACGGGCTGACCATTGCTGCCCAGCCCGAGCGCTTCGGTGGTAAGGTCGAGCCGCATCGACCCGGCGATGGCATAGGCAACGACCAGCGGCGGTGATGCGAGATAATTGGCGCGGACATCGGGGGACACCCGGCCTTCGAAATTGCGGTTGCCCGACAATACCGAGGCAGCGACAATGTCATTACCATTGATCGCCTGCGAAATCGGTTCCGCCAGCGGTCCGGAATTCCCGATGCAGGTGGTGCAGCCATAACCGACAAGGTTGAAGCCCAGTGCGTCGAGATCGGTCTGCAGGCCGGATTTTTCGAAATAATCGGTGACGACCTTCGACCCCGGGGCCAGCGAGGTCTTCACCCATGGTTTGCGCGTCAGGCCGAGCGCATTGGCCTTGCGCGCCACCAGGCCGGCAGCGACAAGGACATTGGGGTTCGACGTGTTGGTGCAGCTGGTGATCGCCGCAATGACGACATCGCCATGGCCGATATCAAAGGCTTCGCCGGCAACCGGAACGCGCTGTTGCATGCGGTCGGCCTGTTTGTAGCCGCCCGACAATTCGCCTTCAAAGGCGGGCGCGGCACCCGACAGTAGCACCTTGTCCTGCGGGCGGCGCGGGCCGGCGAGGCTGGGCAGCACGCTGCCGAGATCGAGCTCGAGCGTTTCGGTGAACATCGGATCGGGGGTGTCGGCTTCGCGCCACAGGCCCTGCGCCCGGGCATAGGCCTTGACCAGCGCGACGCTTTCGTCGCTGCGGCCCGACAGGCGCATGTAATCAAGCGTGGCTTCGTCGATCGGAAAGAAGCCGCAGGTAGCGCCATATTCCGGTGCCATATTGGCGATGGTGGCGCGATCGGCCAGGGTGAGCGCATCGAGGCCGGGGCCGTAGAATTCAACGAAACGCCCGACGACGCCCTGTTTGCGCAGCATCTGGGTAACGGTAAGCACGAGATCGGTGGCGGTGATGCCTTCGGGCATCGCGCCGAACAGCTTCATGCCCACGACTTCGGGGATGAGCATGGAAACCGGCTGGCCGAGCATCGCCGCTTCGGCTTCGATTCCGCCGACGCCCCAGCCGAGCACGCCCAAGCCGTTGATCATCGTGGTGTGGCTGTCGGTGCCGACAACGGTGTCGGGATAGGCGATGGTGGTGCCGCTTTCGTCTTCGGACGTCCACACCGCCTGCGCCAGATATTCGAGGTTGACCTGGTGGCAGATGCCGGTGCCGGGGGGGACCACCCTGAAGCCTTTCAGGGCCGACGAGCCCCAGCGCAGGAACTCGTACCGCTCGATATTGCGGGCATATTCGAGGTCCATATTGTCTTCATAGGCGGTTGGGTTGCCGAATTCATCGACCATGACCGAGTGATCGATGACCAGATCGACCGGTACCAACGGATTGATCTTCTGCGGATCGCCGCCGAGCTTGGTCATCGCATCGCGCATCGCCGCCAGATCGACGACGCAGGGCACGCCAGTGAAATCCTGCATCAGCACGCGCGCCGGGCGATAGTTGATTTCATGCTCGGACTTGCCGGTGTCCAGCCACGCGACCAGCGCCTTGAGATCGGCGACCGTGACCGTCGAACCATCTTCAAAGCGCAGCAGATTTTCGAACAAGACCTTCATCGAATAGGGCAGGCGGCTGATATCGCCGAGCTGTTCGGCGGCGGCGGCGAGGCTGTAATAGGCAAAGCGCTTGCCGGCGACGGTGAGCGTGCGGCGGGTGTTCAGGCTGTCCTGTCCGATGGCGGTCATGATTCTGTTTCCTGTTTCAATTTGAGGCAGGACTTAGCGCAAGGCGGCGGGAGCGGGAAGGGTGGGATTTGGCATTAATTGCAGCTTCTGCAGCGTTAATAATTGCAGCCACGGTTGCCGCGACCGCGGTGGCGGGTCATAACGCCGCCATGGCTTCACCCGAAATCGATGCGCTGACTCAGGCGCTGGCGCGGCTGCCGGGGCTGGGTCCGCGGTCGGCGCGGCGCGCGGTGCTTCACCTCATCAAGAAGCGTGAGATCGCGCTGGCGCCGCTGATTGCCGCGCTGCAGGCGGTGGAACAAACTCTCGTTACCTGTTCGACCTGCGGCAATGTCGATACCCGCGATCCCTGCGGCGTGTGCACCGACCCGCGCCGCGATCCGACGACATTGTGCGTGGTTGAGGAAGTCGCCGACCTGTGGGCGCTCGACCGGGCGCGGCTGTTCCCCGGGCGTTATCACGTGCTCGGCGGCCGGCTGTCGGCCCTCGAAGGCGTGCGCCCCGAGGATCTGGCGATCGGCGCGTTGCTGGTGCGCGTCGCGGACGGCGCGATCAGCGAGGTGGTGCTGGCAATGAACGCCACGCTGGAGGGGCAGACGACGATGCATTATATCGCTGAACGGTTGGCATCGTCGGGTGTGCGGGTGATGCAGCTGGCGCATGGTCTGCCGGTCGGCGGCGAGCTTGATTATCTTGACGAAGGCACGCTGGCGCTCGCCTTGCGGGCAAGACGCGTGGTCGAATAGCGCCGCTGCGGACGCGGCGGCAGGTGCATCAGGTGCCGGCCAACCGGCAGGGATGGACGGGTTTCTTGACCCTTGGGCCGGGTCTGCCTACATCGCCGCCATGGCCATTCTTGATATCATCGAAACGCCCGACGCGCGGTTGCGTGTCATTTCCAAGCCGGTGGCGCGGGTCACCGATGCACACCGCGCGTTGATCGCTGATATGTTCGAGACGATGTACGACGCGCCAGGCATCGGCCTGGCTGCGGTCCAGGTCGGCGTGGCGGAACGCATCCTCGTTATCGACCTGCAGCGCCCCGAGGATCCCGATGCCGCCGAGCCCGAAAGCGAGGAAGAGGCCAAGAAGATTGCTTATGTCCGTGATCCGCGGGTGTTCATCAACCCGGAGATCACCTGGGAATCGGAAGAGGTGTCGGTTTACAACGAAGGCTGTCTGTCGGTGCCGGACATGTATGGCGATATCGACCGGCCGGCACGGGTCCGTGCCACCTGGCTCGATGAGCAGGGTGCCAAGCATGAAGCCGAGCTTGACGGCCTGCTCGCCACTTGCCTCCAGCACGAGATGGACCATCTCGACGGCGTGTTGTTCATCGATCACCTCAGCAAGCTGAAACGCGACATGCTGCTCAAAAAGCTGGAAAAAATGCGCCGCGGTAAGGCGTCATAAGGCCGCCCTTGGCCTTGATCAGGCAGAGGCACTGCG
>JBMOFG010000244.1:0-4038 GCA_049314415.1 Polymorphobacter sp. | reverse complement strand
CGGTTGAGATAGACCAGCGGCAGCCCGGTTTCGCTGACACGGGCGACAGCAAGGCTCAGCCGCCGGTCATCCTTGCCTGTTTCAAAGGGCGAACCATTGGGGACGATGAGGATTTCGGCTCCGGTTTCGGCAAGGCATTCGGTGACATCGGGGGTCCAGACATCTTCGCAGACCGGCACGCCGAGCCTGACACCGCGAAAAGCCAGCGGGCCGGGCAACGGGCCGGGCGAAAACACCCGCTTTTCATCAAATGTGCCATAATTGGGCAGGTCGTGCTTGCGCGTGATGCCGACAATGCGACCGCCATCGAGCAGGAACATGGCATTGTACAGCCGGCCAGCCTCCGCCAGCGGCGCGCCGACGAGCAGCGCCGGACCGCCATCGGCCGTGGCCGCCGCCAGCCGTTCGACCCGCGCCATGGCGGCTTCGACCAGCGCCGGCTTGAGCACCAGATCCTCGGGCGGATAGCCGATAACCGACAATTCGGGTGTGACCAGCAGATCGGCGCCTGCCCCCCTGGTGCGGGCCGCCAGAATCGCATCGGTGTTGGCATCGATCCCGCCGACAACGGCATTCAACTGGGCAAGGGCGATGCTGAGCGTCATGGTCATACCGCTGGTTTACGCAGGCAGCGACCGGGGGGCAACCGCCGCCTGCCCCCATGGTCGCCGCCAGTCCTTTGAAGCAGGGCCATCGCGGCAGGGCCATCGAAACAATGCCACCGAGCCCTATGGCGATGACATCATGCTTTGTGCAAAAAGGCTGTGGGCCGCCAGATGATGCAGCGGCGGGAGAAACAGCATGCGCATTCGGACAATCCTGTTGGGCGGCCTGTCAGCGGCATTGCTGGCCGGCGGGGTCTGGTACGCGCAGCTCGATGCCGAAACCCGCGGGCTTCTGGCGCATCTGCCGACCAATGCCGACGTGCTCGGCTGGTCGCAGCCGCAGCGCGACGCCGCCTTCCGCGCCATGGACCGGCTGCCGGTGCTGGCCGAAGCCGCCAGCATTGCGCCCTCGACGACGCCTCTGGCACTGCCGCCGGGCAAGCCGCTGGTGCTGCCCGGCATCGACGCGACCCTAGCCGGGCAGCGCATCGCCGGGCTGGTCGTCCTGCAAGATGGCAAGGTGCGGCTCGAACGCTATGGCCTGGGCTTTGATGCCAACGGTCGCTGGACGAGTTTTTCGGTCGCCAAGTCGTTCACCTCCACGCTAGTCGGTGCTGCGCTTCACGACGGCGCGATCAAGAGCCTCGATGACAAGGTCAGCGCCTATATCCCCGATCTGCGCGGTTCGGCCTATGACGATGTCACCATCCGGCAATTGCTGATGATGAGTTCAGGCGTGCGCTGGAACGAGGATTATGAAGACCCCGCCGCCGATGTCGCCCAGTTCAACAAGGTGAAGCCCGAGGCGGGGGTCGATGCCACTGTCAGCTACCTGCGCAAGCTGCCGCGCGCCCACCCAGCGGGCACCGTCTGGCACTATAATACCGGTGAAACCAACTTGATCGGGGTGCTCGTCTCCTCGGCGACCGGAAAGTCGCTGTCGGCGTATCTGCAGGAAAAAATCTGGCAGCCGGCAGGCATGGCGGCGGCGGCAAGCTGGCTGAAGGGCGCGACGGGACATGAAATCGCCGGCTGCTGCCTGCAGGCGGCGACGCGCGATTTCGCGCGCTTCGGGCAGTTCGTGCTCGCCGATGGCGTGGCCGGCGGCGTGCCGGTGGTGCCGCCGGGCTGGTTCGCTGCTGCGACCACCAAGCAAAAGGACATCGGCGAGCCGGGCCGCGGCTATGGCTATCAATGGTGGACCTATGATGACGGGGCGGTCGCTGCGCAGGGCATCTTCGGCCAAGGCATCTTCATCGATCGCAAGCGCAAGCTGGTCATCGCGTCAAATGCCGACTGGACGCGGGCGACTAAGGGGCCGGAGGGCGACGCGCGCGAAGCGTTCTACAAACAGGTACAGGCGGCGATCGACGCTGAACAATAATCGCGCTTGAGCGGGTGGCGGCAAAAGCCGATGATGCTGCAGAACCTTGGGGGACGACCGATGAAGACCTTTGCCCTGCTGCTGACCGCGACGGTGCTTGCGACACCAGCAATGGCGCGCACCATCATGGTGTCTCCTGGCGCCGGCGCGCAGGAGACATTGCAGACTGCGCTGATCGAGGCACAGACGGGCGATACGGTGCGGCTGGCGGCGGGGCGCTACGCGCTCGTCGATGGCGTGTCATTGGATGTCGCCGGCGTTACCGTGCGCGGTGCCGGGCCGGGCAAGACCATCCTGGATTTCACCGGACAGAAGGGCGAGGGCGAGGGCCTGCTGATCACCTCGAACAATGTCGTCATCCGTGATCTTGCGGTAGAGAATGCCAAGGGCAACGGCATCAAGTCGAAGGGCAGCGACGGCATCAGCTTCGTCAATCTGCGCGTCGAATGGACCGGCGGGCCGAAATCGACCAACGGCGCCTATGGCGTCTATCCGGTGTCGTCGAAGCATGTCCTCATCGACAGGGTCTATGTAAAGGGCGCGTCGGACGCCGGCATCTATGTCGGCCAGTCGCAGCAGATCATCGTGCGCAACAGCCATGCCGAGGGCAACGTCGCCGGTATCGAGATCGAAAACAGCTATGATGCCGATGTCCATCACAATGTCGCGACGGGCAACACCGGCGGCTTGCTGGTATTCGATCTGCCAGACCTGCCGCAACAGGGCGGCCACACCATCCGGCTGTTCCAGAACCGGATCATCGCCAACAACCACCCCAATTTCGCGGCGCCCGGCAACATCGTCGCCAGCGTGCCGCCCGGCACCGGTGTAATGGTGATGGCCAATCGCGACGTCCATGTATTTGACAATGATATCAAGGACAACGCCGGCAATGGCGTGATGATCGTCGCCTATCAGAGCGCGTTCACCGACAAGAGCTACAACCCGCTGGCGCGCGCCATTGCCGTGCATGGCAACCGTTATGCCGGCAATGGCGGCAAGCCGGCCTTCCCGGGCGGCACCGAGATTGCCGGCGCGATGGGCGGCGCGCTGCCGCCGGTAATGTGGGATGGCGTCATCGGCTATGCCCCGCCGACGGGTGGCGAGCGCGCCGCCGATGGCGGAGTGGCAATCGGCGATGGCCCGGCCTTCACCCTTGGCCTTGTCATGCAGGGCGTAGCCGCCACTGCCGCCCGCCCGGCACCGCTGGCGGTCGCGGCAAGCCTGCCGCCGCTGCCGCCGCGCATCGTGCTGCCGGCGGCGCAGGAAGCCCGCGCGGCGCGATGAAGCGGCTTGTTGCTGCGGCCTTGCTGGCGCTGGGCGCGGCGCCAGCGCCGACCGTCAACGCCGCGCGCCTGCTGGCCGCCGATGCGGCGCCGCGACTGGCGGATTATGGCCTGTTCGTCGACGCGCAGGGGCGGGTGCCGGCCCCGGGGATGACGGCTTATACGCTCAACACGCCATTGTTCAGCGATTATGCCGAAAAATTCCGTTATGTCTGGATGCCGCCGGGCAAGCCGGCGAGTTACACGGCCTCCGGCGTGCTGGCGTTTCCGGTCGGCGCAGTTATCGTCAAGACCTTTGCCTATCCTGCCGACTTCCGCGCCCCGGACAAGGACGTCCGCCGCGTAGAAACCCGGCTACTCGTGCGTCGCGCCAGCGGCTGGGTGCCATTGTCCTATGTCTGGAACGCCGCCGGCACCGATGCCGTGCTGCAACGCGCCGGGGTGCGGTTGCCGGTGCAGTTCATCGATGCGCAGGGCACACCGCGCGCGCTCGATTACGCCGTGCCCAACACCAACCAGTGCAAGCAATGCCACCAGCAGGGCACTATCGCGACACCGATCGGGCCGACCGCTGCCAATATGAACGATGGCGCGCAGTTGCAGCGCTGGGCGGCGGCGGGACGGCTCACAGGGCTGCCCGGCGCGCTGCCCGGCGCGCTGCCACGTCTGGCCCGCTGGGACGATACCGCCGAACCCGTTGCCGCCCGCGCCCGCGCCTATCTCGAGGTCAATTGCGGCCATTGCCATAGCCGGTCGGGATTTG
>JBMOFG010000243.1:0-4052 GCA_049314415.1 Polymorphobacter sp. | reverse complement strand
GATTTCCCAGTCGGACGGCGACATGGCGGCCAAGATGGTCGCTGCCATGGGCGATGTGTCGGGGCTGAAGGTGCGTGATCGCATCCGCCTCGCGCTTCGCAGCCGGCTGGAGGCAGCGCGCGCCGATCGCGAGGCTGTGCGCCTTGCCCTTGCCGTACTGGCGCAGCCGAAGCACGCCGGTCTGGCGGCGCGCGGTCTGTGGCGCACCGCCGATACGATGTGGCGGGCGGCGGGCGATACGGCGACCGATTTCAATCATTATTCCAAGCGCGCCATTCTGGGCGCCGTCTATTCGGCCAGCCTGCTCTACTGGCTCGATGACGACAGCGACGACCATGAGGCAACCTGGGCGTTCATCGACCGCCGCATCGACGGCATCATGAACTTTGAAAAGACGAAGGCAAGCGCCAAGAAGGCAATGGCCTGGGTGCCCAATCCGGCGCGTTTCCTGGGGCGGCTGCGCTACCCGGCGGTCTAGGCCTTGGTGCATCCTCCCGATTCGGCAGGGGTAGGGCGTTCATCTTGCTGAAAGATTGGGGCGCAGTTCTGGCGGCAAACTCCATCCACGCCCCTCGCGTCCCGGGAGTGGCGCAGAATGAGACGGCGGAAACTCATGCTGGCGCTCTGCCATTCGACATGATAACCATTCGCAACAAGCTGATGAAAGTGTCCGTCCGCCGATGTCCAGTCCCCGCCTGATCGAGCGCCTGTCGCGCGGGGAAATCGCGACAATTTCGGCGATCGATCGTGCCGGGCTCGATCCTGAAACCGCCCGGCGCCTGCACGAACTCGGCTTTGATGAGGGTGTCGATGTCGAACTGCTTCACCGCGCGCCCTTTGGCGGTGATCCGCTGGCGGTGCGCGTCGGTAACATGGTGGTGGCGCTGCGCTGTTCGATGGCGCGGCTGATCGAGGTCGAGCCCGCCGCCCGGGCCGCCGAATAGCATGAATGTTGCTATCGCCAATCCGGTCGTCGCGCTGGTCGGCAATCCTAATGCCGGCAAGACCAGCCTGTTCAACGCGCTGACTGGCAGCCGCCAGAAGGTCGGCAATTATCCCGGCGTCACGGTTGAGCGCAAATCTGGCCGCCTTGCGCTGCCCGATGGCCGCATCGCCGATCTGGTCGACCTGCCCGGCACCTACAGCCTGACCCCGCGATCCCCCGATGAACAGGTGACCCGCGATGCCGTGCTCGGCCATCTGAGCGGCGAAAAGCGCCTTGATGCCATCGTCGCGGTTATCGACGCGACCAACTTGCGCAACCATCTGCGCTTCGTGCTCGAACTGCGCCGGCTCGGCCTGCCGATGCTGGTGGCGCTCAACATGGTCGATCTTGCCGAGCGGGACGGCACAAACATCGATACCGAGCGGCTGGCGGGCATCCTCGGCCTTCCGGTCATTGCCACGGTGGCGGTGCGGCGGCGTGGGCTGGCCGAACTTGGCGCCGGGCTGGCCGGCGTGCTGCGCGGCGAAACGCCGGCCATCGCCGCCTCGCCCGACAGCGATGTTACCCTGTTGCAGCGCGAGGCGCGGACCATCGCCAATGCCGTGACGCTGGCGCAGGGCGCGCAGCGGCGCTGGTCGCAACGCCTTGATGGCATAACACTGCATCCGGTTTTCGGCCCGCTGCTACTAGCCGGGCTGCTGTTCTTCATGTTCCAGGCGGTGTTCGCTGGCGCCGAAGCGCCGATGGCGTGGCCCGCCGGGCTTGTGTCGAGCGCTCAGGCGGCGCTGTCGTCGGCGCTGGCGGCGGGGCCGCTGCGATCGCTGCTCATTGATGGCGTCCTCGGCGGGGTGGGGGCGGTCGTCGTCTTCCTGCCGCAGATCCTCATCCTGTTTTTCTTCATCCTCTGTCTCGAACAATCGGGCTATATGGTGCGTGCGGCCTTCCTGATGGACCGGTTGATGGCGCGCGTCGGGCTCAATGGCCGGGCGTTCATCCCGCTGATTTCCAGCTTTGCGTGTGCGGTGCCCGGCATCATGGCGACCCGCACGATCGATTCGCCCAAGGATCGCCTGACCACCATCCTGATCGCGCCATTGATGACCTGTTCGGCGCGACTGCCGGTCTATGCCGTCGTCATCGGCGCGTTCATCCCGACGACAAATGTCGGGCCTTTCGGCCTTCAGGGTCTTGTGCTGTTCGGGCTTTACATCGCCGGCATCGTCGGCGCGCTGGTCGCGGCCTGGGCGCTGCGCCGCACGGTCACCAAGGGACCGAGCCCGACTTTCCTGATGGAAATGCCGAAGTATCAATGGCCCGCGCCGCGCGACATCGGCATCGGGCTCTATCAGCGCGGGCTTGCCTTTGTGCAGCGCGCCGGGGGTATCATCCTGATTTCCACGGTCGTGCTGTGGGCGCTTGCCACCTGGCCTAAGCCACCGGCGGACTGGAATCGCCCCCCGCTCGAATACAGCGCGGCAGGGCGCATCGGCGCCGCGCTCGAACCGATCTTCCGCCCGATCGGTTTCAACAAGGAAATCGCGCTGGCGCTGGTCCCGGGCATGGCGGCGCGCGAAGTCGCGGTGTCGGCGCTGGGCACCGTCTATTCATTGCAGGGGGTCGACGAGGACCATGCCGAAGGGCTGATCGAACGCCTGCGCGGTACCTGGAGCCTGCCGACCGCGCTGGCCTTTCTCGCCTGGTTCGTGTTCGCGCCGCAATGCATCTCGACGCTGGCGGTGACGCGGCGCGAAACCGGCGGCTGGCGCTGGCCAGCGTTCATGTTCGCCTATCTTTTCGCTGCGGCCTATGCGGCGGCGGGGATCACCTATTGGACGGCGGTGGCGCTGCATTGAAGCTCTCTGCCTTTTGTTGGAGAGGCCGGTGGGTTGTTCAGCCAGCGCCACCCGACAGCAGCCGCGTCCGCAATTCTTCTGGCCCCGTTCCGCCCGCGCGGAGCGAGGCCAGCGTCGCATCCCGATCGCGCTTGGCGAGCCGGCGACCATCCGGCGCCATAATCAGCCGGTGGTGGTAGTAAGTTGTTTCGGGCAGGCCGAGCAGCGCCTGCAACAGGCGCTGGACATGGCTGGCGGGGGACAGGTCGATACCGCGCACCACTTCGGTCACACCTTGCGCCGCGTCGTCGATCACCACAGCGAGGTGATAGCTGACCCCCAGGTCCTTGCGGGCGATGACGATGTCGCCGCCGGCCAGCGGATCGGCCGCCACCCGCCCGGCCTCGGTATCGATCCAGTTGAGCCGCCCAGTCTGCGCGAGTGCGGCGCCGATATCGAGCCGCCAGGCAAAGGCCTTCGCCGCCATGTGCTCGGCGCGTTCGTCTTGTGACAGGTGCCGGCAGGTGCCGGTATACAGCGGCCCGTCGGGGCCATGTGGCGCCGCGACAGCGGCGGCGATATCGGCGCGCGAGCAGAAGCAGGGGTAGAGCAGGCCACGCCCGCGCAGTTGCGTCACCGCCTCGGCATAGACCGCCAGCCGCTGCGACTGGCGCAGCACCGGCCCGTCCCAGTCTATTTCCAGCCAGGCAAGATCGGCGAGTATGGCGGCGTCGAACGCGGGGCGGCAGCGCGTGCTGTCGATATCCTCGATGCGCAGGCAAAAGCGGCCGCCGCGCGCGCGGGCGCGCAGCCAGCCGGTCAGTGCCGAAAAACCATTGCCGATGTGCAAGAGCCCGGTCGGCGAAGGGGCGAAACGTGTCGTGTACATGCGCCATCAGCATAACCTTAGCGACCAGGGCTCGGAAAGGTGCTGGGGGGCGGCTCTAAATGCGGGTGTTGTCACTTGCCTGACACACAATCTGTTGTATCACTATGCCACCACGGATCGGCCGTTTCCAGCAACGGCCTTGGAGTGCCGGGCTCTTCGAGTCGTGGCGCTCGTGTGACGGGGCCGGTGGTCGGGGCAGCCTATCCTTGCGAGGGAAAGGGCGCGCTATGTATCACCCGGATGTTCTGTCGCCGCCGGAAGCGTGCCCGGCGCTGGTACTCAATGCCGATTACACGCCACTATCCTATTATCCGCTGTCGATCTGGCCGTGGCAGACGGCGATCAAGGCGGCATTCCTCGAACGCGTCGATATCATCGCCGAATA
>JBMOFG010000242.1:0-4073 GCA_049314415.1 Polymorphobacter sp. | reverse complement strand
CTGCTGGCGAGCCTCCGGCGTCGCCGCCTTGTGCGACAGGTCGACCTGCAGCGCGCCCCACAATGCCAGCGCCCGGGCGCCTTCGTTGAAGGCGCGGCCGTTCATCAGCATCCGCCGGACATCGGCATGGACGATGATCGGATCGGCCTTGGCGGCCGGATCGGTAGCGCCGGTCAGCGCGCGGCCCTGGATGCGATCCTTGGCATAGGCAACGGCGTTCTGATATGCGAGCTCGCCCTGCGCCAAGCCCTGGATTCCCACCCCCAGCCGCGCCGCGTTCATCATGATGAACATGGCGCGCAGGCCCTTATGTTCCTCACCGACCAGATAGCCGGTGGCGCCGTCATAGTTCATCACACAGGTGGCATTGCCGTGGATGCCCATCTTGTGCTCGATCGAGCCGCACTTGACCGCGTTGCGCGCGCCCAGCGAGCCGTCATCATTGACGATGAACTTGGGCACGATGAACAGCGAAATGCCCTTCACATTGTCGGGTGCGCCCGTGGTTTTCGCCAGCACGAGGTGGATGATATTGTCGTTGAGGTCATGTTCGCCGGCCGAAATGAAGATCTTGGTGCCGGTCAGCTTGTGCGTGCCATCGGCCTGCGGCTCGGCGCGGGTGCGGATGAGCCCGAGATCGGTACCGCAATGCGGTTCGGTCAGGTTCATCGTGCCAGTCCAATGGCCGGTGACCATCTTGGGCAGATATTTGTGCTTCTGTTCGGCGCTGCCCACCGCTTCGATCGCGGCCTGGGCGCCGTCATTGAGACCCGGGTACATCGAAAACGCCATGTTGGCGCTCGACAGAAATTCCTGCATCACCATACCGATGACATAGGGCAGCCCCTGCCCGCCATATTCGGCGTCGGCCATCAACGTGCCCCAGCCGGCCTCGACGAACTGGGCATAGGCAGCCTTGAAACCCGCCGGCGTCGTCACGCTGCCGTCGTCATGGCGGGTGCAGCCTTCGATGTCACCCGACAGGTTGAGCGGCGCCAGCACTTCCTCGCAGAATTTTGCGGCTTCGGCCAGAATGGCGGCCACGACATCGGGCGTCGCGGCGGCAAAGCCGGACAGACCGGCATGGCCCTGCAGATCAACAATGGCATCGAGGACAAACAGCGTGTCCTTCACCGGAGCGCGATAGCTGGGCATGGTGGTTCCTTGACGGCCGGGCGCGGGCGTTACTGGTTGGCGGTTTTGGGCGTCAGTTTTTCTATGACGTCGCAAAAACTTTCGAGTTCCTCGATTGTCGCATCGATATCGGCGCGCTGTTCGGCCAGCGCTTCGATACGCGCCCGGCATTTGTCGAGCGTCACCCGGCGTTGGGTCGAACGATTGTCACCAAGATCGTAAAGGTCGATCATTTCGCGGATTTCAGCGAGCGAAAAGCCGACATTCTTGGCGCGCAAAATCCACGCCAGCCGGGCCCGGTCCCGCCGTGAATACACCCGGTTCTGGCCCTGGCGTTCGGGCGCGATCAGCCCCTGATCTTCGTAGAAACGAATGGCGCGCGGCGTGACGTTGAAGGCCAGCGCCAGTTCGGTGATGGTGAAACTTTCGGCCCCGCACGGCGGCGGCACCTGCACGACGGCAAAGGAATGCGACTCTTCGGACATAGCAGGGTTTTAGTTGACGTTAACGTAAGGGTCAAGTTGCCAGCGCGGCGATGTCCGGATTCTGGTGGACGAAACGCCCGGGTTCGCTTCGGTCACACAACGCCGCTACCGCCCGTGCCAAAGCATCGGCGCTGATGGCGCCATATTTGCCCAGCGTCCCGACAAACAGCGGGCTCAGCAACGGCGCCAGCCGCTGGAAGAACGCCTCCACAGGCCGCCGCTCAGCGCGCGAGCCGAGGATAAGGCCGGGCTGCACGATGTCGAGCCGGTCAAAGCCCAGCGCCGCCAGACCGCGCTCCACCTCGCCTTTCACCCGCGAATAAAATACGCCCGATGCAGCATCGGCACCGACGGCGGTGATGACGATGAAGTGCCGCACGCCAGCCGCCTGCGCCGCCCGCGCAAACGCCAGTACCGCGTCGTGATCGACCGCGCGAAACGCCGCCTGGCTCCCCGCCGCGCGGATCGTCGTGCCGAGCGCCGATACCGCCACAAGCGCCGGCGGCAGCGGCGAGAGGGCGGCGAAATCGGCCAGGATCTCTCCCGCAACGCCTGTCGCGCGCCGCCCTACCGGCACGATATCCGGCCGCAAGGCCAGCACCCGGGACCCGACCAACCCCGTCGCACCCGCCAGCAGCACCGTCATTGCGCCACCTTCACGGCGCATTTCTCCCCCGGCAATGGCTCACCCAGCCACTCCAGCAGCAAAATATAGCCGATCGCGAGCAGCACCGGCCCGACGAAAAGCCCCAACAGGCCCGCTGCCACCGCCGCGCCGATGACACCGATGAGAATGATCGGCACCGGCACCGCCAGCTCGATACCCATCATGAACGGCTTCAGCCCCGCATCGAACACCGCCACCGCCACCGCCCAGCCGGCAAAAAGCAACGCCGACTGCGCGCCCGCCACCGACCATAAATGAACAACTGCCGGCACGGTGAGCAGTTGGGACGGAATCTGCACGATGCCGAACACCAGCAATACCATCACCAGCATTCCGGCAAAGGGCAGATCGAAGACAAAGAACGCACTGCCAAGCAGCACCGCCTGTACCAGCGCCATGCCGATGACGCCCTTGAGCACGCTTCGTACCGTATCGACACTCAGGTCGAACAGGCGCGCACCGCGCACCGGACTGGCGGCAAAACGATCAACCAACCCGCGCGCGATGCGCCGCAGTCCGACGCCATAGGCCAGCAACATCGCCGCAATGACGATCGCGGCCACGAAACGGAAGAAGCCCGAGGCCAGTCCCGAGGCACGCGCCGCCAGCCACAGCACGGCCTTTTCCACCAGCGCGGCATGGCCGGCGAGCGCGTGCGGCACATCGGCACGCAGCGCATCCCATTCCATCAGCAGCGTCGGCCCCACCACCGGCAACCCGCGCAACCAGGGCAAGGCCGGCAGCGCCACCACACCATCGGGGTTGGCGCGCACGAGTTGCACGGCCGAAGCGGTGAATGAATCGACCACCGCCACCGCCGGCGCCACCAGCAGGGCGACGCCGGCCACGCCAATCAGTGTCGCCGACACAGCGTTGCGCAGCCCCAGTGCCCGCAGCCGCAGGTGCAGCGGCCAGAACATCACCGCCAGCAGCACCGACCAGATCAGCACCACAATGACCGGCTGGGCAATGCGCAGACAGGCGAACAGCAGCCCCGCGACCATGGCAAAGCACAGCATCGTGTGGCCCAGCCACGCCGGGGGGCGTTCACTACCGGCAGGCGCGCGGTCACTGGCAGCCGGAGGGCCGTCGTGACCGGGCCCGGGCTGGCTCATACGCGTGCAAGCCCCTGCGCGCCGACAATACGATAGAAGCACGTGCGCTCTCCGGTGTGACACGCCGGCCCGGCCGGTTCGACCTTGAGCCACAGCGCATCCTGATCGCAATCGATCCGCATCTCGACAACGCGCTGGATATGGCCCGATGTCGCCCCCTTGTGCCACAGCTCCTGCCGCGACCGGCTCCAGTAATGCGCTTCTCCGGTGGCCAGCGTCGCCGCCAGCGCATCGGCGTTCATATGCGCAACCATCAGCACCTCGCCGCTTGCCGCCTCGGTGGCCACGGCGGTTACAAGCCCCTGCGCATCCCATTTCGGGTTGAGCGCCAGTCCGGTCTCGTGTTCAGACATATGACAGATCCATTGCGGTTTCGGGGGCGACAACCTGCGTAGTAGCTCCTATATGCCCGGCATATGCGGCGCTGACGAGGCAGTTTTCGGCCATGACGACCATGCTGACAACCGATCCGTGGGAAGATGATCATCTCCACGAAGAATGCGGCGTCTTTGGCGTCTATGGCGCCGATGGCGCGGCCGCCCTGGTCGCACTCGGCCTGCACGCCCTGCAGCACCGTGGTCAGGAAGCCGCCGGTATAACCACCTTCGACGGCAAGGAGTTCCACACGCATCGTGCGATGGGCCATGTCGCCGGCAATTTCGACAGCGACGA
>JBMOFG010000241.1:0-4075 GCA_049314415.1 Polymorphobacter sp. | reverse complement strand
CGCTGGCGTTGGCCGTCGCCGCAATGGCGCCCGCCACTGTACCGACGCCGCCGTGCAGCACGAACCCGGCGCTGCCGCCGAGCGCATTGCCACCGTTGCCGCCCGCGGTTGTGCCGGCACTACCCAAGCCGCCGCGCCCACTGGCGCTGACGGCGACACTGGCAAAATCAAAGCGGCCGACAAGCGCGCTGGGGGTGGTATTGGTGCCGCCAAAGGCGTTGCCACCTTGACCAAGCCCGCCGGCGCCACCGGTCGCGCCGCTGCCGCCCGCGCCGCCGGTGCCATCAGCAATCTGTGTGAGCGCCCCGATGGCAAAAGTGCCCGCGCTGCTTGTCGATCCGCTGCCAGCGCGGCCACCGATGCCGCTGCCCCCGGCAAAGCCAGTGTTACTGCCGGCACCACTGCCGCCGCGCCCGCCGGTGGCGCTGGCATCGGCGGTCACGCTGCCACCGGTCAGGCTTGCCCCGGTCAGCGGTGCATCGATGGTGAATTCGGTGCGGCCGCCGCTGGCATTCCCGCCAGCGTTGGCATTACCATCGCCGCCGACCGCTATTGCCGACAAAAGCGTCGCACCGGTCACCGTCAACGACCCGGCCGATGCAAGGACCAGCGCTTCGCCGCCCCGTGCCGCGCCGCCGCCACCGCCGCCCTGTGCCGTTGCGCTCAGGCTCACACTACCCAGATCAAGCGAACCGCCAAACGTCGCTACCGATATCGTGCCGCCCGTCGCCGCGCCGCCCGTGACACCGCTGCCGCCCAGCGCATTACTGCGCGCGGTCAGGCTGGCCAGCGTCATGGTCCCGCCATTGCTCCGCACCCGCAGTTGCGCGCCGGTGGCATCGGCCCCCTGCCCGGCGGTGGCGGTACCGCCGGTCGCCGAGCCATCGAGCATCGTCGCCCCCAAGGTCAGCGTGCCACCACTCGCAGCCGCTTCGACCAGCACCAGGCCGCCGCTGACCGCCCCGACGGCGTTGGTACCGGCCCCGCCGCTGCTCGCTACCGACAATCTTGCGCCGCTGGTGCTGGTTACGCTGCCACCCTCGCCAACGCGCATTTCTGTCTTGCCGGCGCCGGCACTGCCGCCGAACAACCCGCCGCCGCCGCCCGCGCCGGCCGCCAGATCCAAGCCGCCCGCGACCGTCAACGTGCCGCCGGCGACGCCGACCACTGCTTGCCCGCCGGTGGCGCTGCCGCCGTTGGCAGCCGCAGAGACGCCGCCGACAGCTTGGGCGGATACCGCCAGACTGCCGCTGATCGCCAGCGCGCCGCTGCCGGCGCCGTCGATTTCGGCGGTGCCGCCGCGCGCACTGCCACCGGCAAGATCGCTGCCGCTGCCGGCGCCGGCATTGCTGCTGACGATCACCCCGGCGCGCAACGTGACATTGCGATTGCCAAAGCCCATCCGGGCGCTGCCACCCGTCGCTGCGCCGCCGCTGGTGCCATTACCGCCGCGCGCATCGGCGTCGAGTTTCGTCGTACCGCCGATATCCAGATTGCCGCCCGTGCCGACATCAAGCAGCACCAACCCGCCGCTGCCGACGCCGCCGGCACCCGCGGTTGCATTGCTGCCAAAGCCGTTCGCCTGCAACGTCACACCGCCGCTGACAGCCAGCGTGCTGCCGCTGCCCGCCAGAATTTCCACAAGCCCACCCGTGCCGGCACCGCCGGCGCCGCTGCTGCCGCCGGCACCGCCGAACCCGTTGGCCGCAAGCGTCAGCGACGATGCGGCGAAGCTCGTCGCGGCGCCCGACACCCGCAGGTTGATCTGGCCGCCGATGCCATCGCCGCCCGTGCCATTGCCAAAGCCACGGCCACCCCGCGCGTTGGCCGCGACCATGTCCGGCAGGGCATAAGTCGCGCCACCGGACAGCAAGACCTGCACCGCCGCGCCACTGGCGTTGCCGCCATTGCCGGCCAGATCGTTCGCCCCGCCATCGCCACCGGTGGTCAGGAACGACAGCCCGAGCGGCACCCCAAGGCTGAAATTCGTGCCGAATATCGACAGGATGAAGCTGGCACCCAGCGCATTGCCCCCGGTCGCGCCGGTACCGGCGACAATGGCGCCCGACAGCTCGTACCCGGAAGCCGACAAGGCCCCGCCGCTGCCATTGCCATTGTTGTTGCTGATCAAGAGCGCACCGCCGGTTGCCTGGCCACCGATACCGGTGTCGCTGTTGCCGGCGGTCGCACCGATCCGGGCGGTCAACGTCCCCAGCGTCAGCGTGCCGGCACTGGCATGAAGCGCGACCGCGCCGCTCGTCGCATCGCTGCCGTTGGTGCCTACCGCAGCCGCAGCAAGCGCCGAGGCATCGAGCGTGGTCATCCCGGTCACGTTGGTCGTGCCAAAACTGCGCAGCGTGACCTCGCCGCCCTGCACCGGGCCGACGCTGCCCGGCCGCATCGCTGCCGCAGCGGTGAGCGTCAGATCGGCAGCCGCCGTTACAGTGGCACGCGGCGCGATGATGAACCGGACATCGCCGCCCTGGCCAAAGCCGCCGGCCTGCGCGCCGTCGATGAGCGCATTGGCGGTAAGGGTGACCGCGCCCGTAAAGCCTAGCGTCGCCGGGGCACGCGGGTTGCTTTCCGCGCCGATGATACCGGCGTTGCCGCCAGTCGCGGCGCCGCCGCTGGCACTGGCATCGAAATTGCTGCTACCGGCCACCGACAGCGTGCCACCGTCATAGGACAAGGTCGCCGTGCCGCCGGTTGCCGACGTCTGCGACCCGCGGACGCCTTCGGCAACGCCCAGCGCCGCCAGCGTCAGGCTGCCGCCCAGCATCACCTGTCCACCGTTGACCGAAAGCAGCGCCGAACCGCCCGTCGCCGCCGGACCGCGGCCGGTGGCTGACAGGCCAAGGTTTCCCGCTACGGTGAGGCTGCCGCCATTGCCGACAATGGCTGCCGTGCCGCCAATGCCGGCGCCGCCGGGGCCGCCAGCGCCATCGGCGTTGAACACGGCATTGCCGCCGATGTTGACCGTAAGGCCTGATCCAAGCGTCAGTTGCGCAGTCCCGCCGCTGCCGGCGGCCGCGCCCGACAGCGTGGCCAAGGCAGTTTCGGCCGAGACCAGCAGATTGCCGGCGACACTGAGCGCGGCACTACGGCCGCCAGTGCCCGTATTGCCGGCAACGAGCGCTTCGGCGCCGCCACGCAGCGTAAGATCGGAGGCGAAATTGGCCTGGACGGGGAGGTTGCCACTGCTCAGGTCGATCCGCGCCGTCGTGGTTGCCCGCGCCGTCACCGCCGATGAATAATCGCCATTGCGGATGATGATGCTGGCATCAGTGGCATTGACCGGGCGGTCGGCGAAGGGAGAAGCCGGTGACGGGCCGGAGGGGGTACCGACAATATCGTGACCAGCCGAAAGCACCACAGTGTTGCCGTCGACATTGGCCGCCCCGGCGATTGCAAAGCCGAGTTTCGAGCCGCCCGACACCAGCATGGTGATAGCATCGTTGCGCGGTACCGCGACCATGTAGATGCGGTTGCCGGCACCGGCGGCGGCGGCCGGCCCGCGCGTCTCGCCGCTGTGGGTGACAACCGTACCGGCTGCGCTCGTCCCCTGCGTGACGGTGATATCGAAAAGTCCGGCATTGAGGGTGAAATCAACCGCATCGGCTGCAACCAGCGCCGCCGAGCCATCGACCTGGATGGCACCGGCTTGGGTGATCCGCGGCGCCACCGCGATGACATAGCTGCCGGCACCCTGCAGGGCATTGATCTGTGCCCCGGCGGCGATGTCGATCGCGGCACCAGTCTGGGTGGCGGCGGACAGCTTGAAACGATTGCCCGCAGCAATAAACTTGCCATCGCCATCGACGACCGGATCGCCGGCGGTGAGCAACAGGCTGCCAACATTGAACCGCGCCGTGCTGCCGACCAGCACCCCGCCCGGTGCATAGAACCAGACGCCGACATTGGCCTGGGCGTTGACGTTGCCATAAAGCCCGATCTGCCGCGACGGATCGGCGGCAATGATGCGGTTGAGCACGGTGACCGGGCCGGTGAGCCCCGTGGTGTAGGTCACGCTTTTGCCGGCCGGCAGGAAGTTGATCGCGCCGCCACCAGTGGCGGT
>JBMOFG010000240.1:0-4082 GCA_049314415.1 Polymorphobacter sp. | reverse complement strand
GCGCTGCTGCTGGTCACCGTGGCTGTCATCGACGGCGCCATCAGTTTCATCCTGCGCGAACGCAAGCTGATGATGTCGCTTGACGAAGTGCGCCGCGAAAACCGCCAGAATGATGGTGCCCCCGAGGTCAAGGCGGCGCTGCGCCGGGCCCAGATGGCGGCGGCGACGCGGCGCATGAAGACAAGCCTGACCGATGCCGCCGTGGTGGTGGTCAACCCGGTGCATTTTGCGGTCGCGCTGCGCTATCGCGCCGGCGAGGATATGGCCCCGCTGGTCGTCGAAAAGGGCCGGCTCGAGATGGCGCAGGCGATCATCGCGGCGGCGCATGAACTCAAAGTGCCGGTCATCCGCACGCCGCGGCTGGCACGCGCCTTGTTTTTTTCGACGCGGCGCGGCGATCCGGTGCGCGAGGAGCTGTTTGCTGCGGTTGCCACCATCCTCGCCTTTGTCATGCGCTTCGACGACCCCGCCGGCGAAGCGGCCCCGCCGGTTTTCGTGCCGCCGGCGTTTGATTTTGACGAGCGGGGGGAGCGCCGCAAGCCCGGCGCGCCATTGCCGTTATAGGATCATTATGGCGTCGATCATTTCCACTCTGGGTGCCGGCACCGGTATCGATACCAAATTGCTGATCGACCAGCTTGTCGCTGCCGAGAAGACCGCCCGCACCGCGCCGCTCAACAGCAAGGCTGCAAGCCTTGAAGCGCGGATTTCGGCGCTGGGGCAGGTCAAGTCGGCGTTGCAGGGCATTGCCAGTTCGCTCGACGCCCGGGTCAAGAGCGGCACGCTCGGCCTCCAGCCCGCCAGCAGCGACAGCGCCGCCGTCGCCATCGAACGCCTGGGCGGCGGGCCGGCCGCTGCCTTTTCGGCCGCTGTCGTCGTAAACCGGCTCGCGCGCGCCCAGCAACTGACCGCGCCGCCGCTGGCCGATGCCGACGCTGCGGTCGGCCTTGGCACGCTGACAATCGCTTTCGGAACGCGCACCGAATTGGCGGACGGCGTATTTTCGTTCAGCGGCGGGACGGCCAACCCGATCGACATCACCATCGACGCCAGCAACAACAGCCTTGCCGGGCTGCGCGACGCCATCAACGGCAGCAACAGCGGTATCACCGCCAGCATCATCGGCAACGACGACAGCGCAACGCTCAGCCTGCGCGGCCGCGACGGCGCCGCCGCGGCCTTCATCGTCAGCGCGGCGCCGGCGGCGGGCGATGCCGGCCTGGCACGCTTTGCCTTCACGCCGGGCAACCGCGCCCTGACGCTGGCGACCACCGCCGCCGATGCCGATCTCAGTGTCGATGGCGTTGCGGTCCGGCGCGGCAGCAATGTCATCGATGATCTGGTCGCCGGCGCGCGCATCACGCTCAACAAGGCCGGGGCGGCGCGCCTTTCGGCGGCGCGCAATGCCGTGACAATCGGCGCGACCTTCAGCGATTTTGCCGCGACGCTGACAGCAATGCGATCGGTCATCGGTGACTTTCGCAAGCCTGCCACCGGCAGCGAGGTGCCCGGCGCGCTGGTCAATGACCCCACCGCCCGCGCCATCGACCAGCGCATCACCGGGCTGATCAACGCCGAATTTGCTACGACCAATGGCCTCAGGTTGCGCGATGTCGGCTTCAGCGTCGCCCGCGACGGCACGATATCCTATGATGCGGCGCGCTTTGCCGCGCTGCCGGCAGCGCGGCTCGCTGATGCCGAGGCACTGTTGGCCGCCCTCTCGGCAGCGTCCTTGTCGACCCAGCCCAACCGGCTGCAGAGCATCGCCGCACTTGCCGACCCGGCGAGCAGCGGGCTGAGCCGGCAGCGCACCGCGGTGACCAGCGATCTGGCCAAGGTCGATATCCGCCTTGCCAGTTACCGCGCGACGCTGACCCGCCAATATGCGGCGATGGACCGGCTGGTCGCCGCGTCAAAGGCCGTGGGCGAGCAACTCGACCAGCAGATCGCCGCCTGGAGCAGGCGCGACAACTGACGGGCCGCAGGCGCGGCAATTGTCCCGGCGCGGGCGCTTACGCCGTGACCATGGCGGCAATGTGCAGGCGGCGCATCTTTTCGATGAGCGTGGTGCGCTGCATGCCGAGCAGCTTGGCGCTGGCGGCGATCGCGCCGCCCGACGCGGTGAGTGCAGCGTTGATGTAAGCGCATTCGACGTCGTTGAGGATCCGTTTGAGATCGACACTGCCCTGGCTGAGCGGTCCGATGTCGCCGGCAATCAGCGGCACCGGCGGGAGCGCGCCACTCGCCGGGCGCACCAGCCGGGCCAGCATGTTCGGCGTAATTGTTTCGCCCGGATAATGCGCTTTGGCGCGATCGACCAGATTCTTGAGTTCGCGGACATTGCCCGGCCAGGCAAGGCGCATCAAGGCGTCGATGGCGGCCGTGTCGAAACGTATCGGCGCCATCCCTGACTGGCTGGCGAAATGCTGGAGCAGCAGCGGAATATCTTCCACCCGCTCGGCGAGTGTCGGCATCTCGATGCGCACGACATCGAGCCGGTATAGCAGATCGGAGCGAAAGCTGCCGCGATCGATCGCGGCAAATAATTCGACGCTGGTCGCCGCGATCAGGCGCACATCGACGGCAATCGGCAACATGCCGCCAACCCGTTCGACAATGCGCGTTTCCAGCACGCGCAGCAGCTTCGCCTGCATCGCCAGCGCCATGTCGCCCACTTCGTCAAGGAACAGCGTGCCGCCGTGCGCCGCTTCGAAGCGGCCGGGGCGCGATTTGACGGCACCGGTAAAGGCGCCGGCTTCATGGCCGAACATTTCGCTTTCCAGAAGGTCGGCTGCCACGGCGGCGCAGTTAAGCGCAATATAAGGGCGCGTGGCGCGGCAACTGCGCTGGTGCAACAATTGCGCCACGACATCCTTGCCCGATCCCGACGGTCCGGTGATCAGGACCGATGCTGTTGTATCTGCAATTTTCTCGATCTCGTGCCGAATGCTGACGATGATCTTGCTTTTTCCGACAAGAATGGGAAGTTGAATATTGGAGCGCGTACCGTTTCTGTGCATCGATTCGCCAATCACAGTTTGAACACTATGGTAAAATGATCCTGACTGAGCAAATGCCATTCAATTGCCCCTGCAGTTTCAATATGTCACCGCGATCTTCTGTGACAGATAGTTATTAACAGAAAGAAAATTATGGCCTTTATTTAACATGAGCAACATGGACCATTTTGGATCGGATTTACCACCGATCCGGATGCAAGCGGCGGTGCAGGGCCGTCTGACGCCCGGCACGGGTTGGCTCGTCCGGCGCGGGTCTGAACTGAGCGATGTTGATGGCTGGTTGCTCGAATGGCCTGCTGCGCCCGATTTCGTCGCAGCGGCGCTGGCCTCGGCATTGCCGCTGGTGCTGGCGATCGATAATGGCGCGCTCGCTCCGGGCATGAATGCCAGCGCACCCAACGCGCTGGTTGACGCCGCTGTCGGCTATGTTCTGCCCGGTGACGATGCCGTCGTGGTTTCTGCGGTCGTCAAAGCGGCCGTCAAGCCGGCAGGGGCCATGCCGGTGGCCGATGGCACGGCGCAGATCATCAGTGCCCTGTCGGTCGAAGCCAGCCGGATTGCCGAACAATTGGCGGCACTGGCCGAACAGCGCAGTGCCGGTATCGTGTCCGAACGCCCGGTCGATGCCGTGCTGGTTCGCCGCTTGTTGCGGGTGCGGCGTGACCGGGCCCGGTTTCTCCCGCCCGAACTGTTTGCCGATCCGGCATGGGATATGCTGCTCGACCTGACGGCGGCGCGGCTGGAGGGTAAGCTGACCCCGGTGTCGAGCCTGTGCATCGCCGCGGCGGTACCGACCACCACGGCGCTGCGCTGGATCCGCAGCCTGAGCGATGCCGGCATAATGGAACGTCGGCCCGATCCGTTCGATGCGCGCCGCAGCCATGTGCAACTCAGCGCCGCCGCCGCCGAAGCAATGTTGGCCTGGTTGCGGCTGTTCGCCGATCAGTTCGGGGAGCGTTGAACCGTCGCCGCGCTGACACTGGCCAGCAGCGGCAATACCGGCGCCAGCGCCCGATCCGGGGCTTCCTCCATCGGAATATGGCCGATGCCATCGAGGATGGT
>JBMOFG010000239.1:0-4090 GCA_049314415.1 Polymorphobacter sp. | reverse complement strand
ATCGACGGCGACCCGACACTGAAGGGACTGAAGGGCCAAATCAGGTTCGTTCGGGTGAAAGATGGCCTGCGCATCGATTTCGTCGAACGCGCCGATTTTGCGATGTTCGGCGTCGGCAATGCCCGCTTCAGTCCGGCCGCCGCGGCAATGGTCAAAACCGTTGCCACTGCCGTTGCCGAAACGCCCAACCGGTTGACAGTGCGCGGCCACACCGACTCGTTGGCCTATGGTTCGCGCGGCGGCGCCAACAACTGGACGCTGTCGACGTTGCGCGCCGATGCCACCCGTCAGGCGCTCAGCGCCGCCGGCGTCGATGAACAACGCTTTCGTCGCATCGAAGGCGTGGCCGACACCGACCCCTACAACCCGCAGGACAACACCGATCCGCGCAATCGGCGGATCAGCGTGACGCTGCTCTACCGCGACGCATAGCGCCGCGTGGCAAAGGGGCGACAGCCGTTATCTGGTAGCCAGGAGTGCAACGGTCGCTACCGACGTCAGCAGGCTTGCCACGATGCCGGAAATGTCTCTGGCGACATCGAGCTTGTAGAGCGGATCAATATTCTTGGGCACGATGATCGTCGATCCCGGCGCAACCGCGACCTTGTCCGACCGACCCCAGCCGCGGCCGGTAAGTGGCTGCGCGCTGCCATTTGGCAGCACCACGAAAATGCGCCCCTTGTCGGCACTCGACTGGGTGCCGCCGGTCTCGCGCAGATATTCATTTATCGATCGGTTCGCGACGAATTGCACCGCCCCAGGGTTGGAGACATCGCCGAGCGCCAGAACAAAATTGGGCCGCTTGGGCATGACGATTGCGTCGCCGCTTTCAAGCACGGTATCGAGATCGCTGCGCAGGGCCAGCACGCGGGGATCGGCCTCCACCACCATACGGCCCGGTGCTTCGACGGTCGCGAGCTGCTGGATCAACTGTTGTGCCGCAACCAGCCCATCGCCCGATGCGTCCTTGCGCGTCGACACAGCGAGCAGCCCATTGGTCAGTTCACGGCTGGTGCGGCGCAATCCTTCCTGCTGCAATTCCTTGACCGCGCGCCGGGTGAAGATCGCACCATAGGGATAGGCCAGCGGCGACAGTCCGCCGGCGCGCGCCACCAGTTGCGACAGTGTTTCGCCTTTGCGGATCGAATAGAGCCCGGGGCGGTTGAACTCCCCTGTCAACAGAACGCCGCCAGGTTCGAACTGCGCCTGCGCCCCATTGAAGCGCAGATCATCGCCGGGGCGCACCATGGTTTGGGCCAGCGCGGTCGGATTGCCGTCGGTCGCGATGCTTTCGTGGGCAATGGTGCTGCCGGTCGCACGGCTGACATCCAGTGTCACCTCGCTGGCCGCAGACAGCAGCCCTTCAGCCACCGCCGCGAGATCGGCGGCACTGATCGTGCCGGCGACCGGATAGGCTCCCGGGCGCCGCACAGAACCGCCGACGGAGACGGCATTTTCGATCAGCACCGGCAAAAGTTCGGGTTCTTCCTCGAACACCGCCGGGCAGTTGCTGTTCGAACCGCGCAACCCAACCTTGTCATCGCCCGTGCGCAGCGCTTCATCGCCACGCCGGCTGACAGAACCGACATTGCCGCCTGTTGCGGCCACATCGCTCTGGCCGGCGCGTTCGACGATGAAGGCGCTGCGGGTGACGACAGTGAAGCGCGCCGTCTGGCTGTCGCGTACGAGCGTTTCGAGCCGGTCGAGCGCGGCGCAGTCGGTCAGTGTATTGGCCTGGCCCAGCACGATGCGTCGAACCGGCGTACGGTTGATAAAATCAATTTCGTTCCGGCTGAACACATAAAGCCGGTCATCCGAACGCAGCGCCACACCCGGCCGCGTCGTGAGGGCATCGAGCAGGTTGACCGGCTGGAACACCCTCGCCGCTGTGGCCGGGTCGCGACGGATCAATACGGCCATCTGGAGATAGGTTTCGGATTTCAGATCGCCGACTTCGCCGAGCAGGTCGCGCACCGTGGGCGCCGAAACCAGGGCGCGCGCGCCCGGATTGGCGACAAAGCCGCGCAGAACAACCCGGCCTGTGCTGCCGCCGGCACTGCCGCCGGTCAATTGGACGGCGTCCCCCGGAACCAGGCCAGTCGCCAGGCTGGCAGCGCGCAAATATTGCTCGCTGCCGTCGGCAGCGATGCGGCTGATGGCAATCTGGTTGCCGCGCGGTCGCAGGGCGCCACCGGCATAATCAAGGACGCTGCCCAGCGTGGCGCCCTTGCGGATTTCATAGATACCCGGTCGCGAGACGCTGCCTGCAATCGCCACGGTATCGCCGATGACCGGCACGATGATACGATCACCATCACGCAGCCGTGCCGATGGCGGACTGCCAATGCCGATCAGGCCATAGAGATCGACAGTCATCGATGCACCGCCGCGCACGATGCGGACATTGCGCAAACTGCCAGACCGTCGCACACCACCCGCCTGGGCAAGCGCCGAGGATACGTCGCTAAGCGCTGTGAGATTATATTGGCCGGGCCGATCGACCTCGCCGCCCACGAAAATCGTGACAGCGCGCACGGAGCCGAGCGAAATAAAGACTTCGGTGCCCAACAATGTGCGCCGGGTCGCCGCCTGCAGATCGCGGGTTACGGCAGCAATCGAGCGCCCGGCGGCGGAGATCGGCGGCAGCGCGCCGACAATGAGCCGGCCGTCACGATTGACGCGAGCCGTCTTGGAATCGTTGGTGGCACCTTGAAACTGGACAATGACATCATCGCCAACCCCGATGACATAATCATCACCAACGGCACCCGTGAGGCCGCCGGGGGTGCTGCTGGCTGACTGGAACAGGTCGTAGCCGAATTGCTTCAGAGTCGGATCGGCAAGCCGTGCGCGAAACTCGCGCTCGATCGGCGACGGCTGGTAAAGCCGGTCGATGCCGGCACGGGCCTCGACCCGGCGCAGTTCCTGTTCCTCACGGGTATCGATGCGGTTACCCCGGTCAGCTCCGATGGCGGCGGGCTGACGCTGGTCACCCTGGTCACGCGCCCGATCAACCGCATCACCGGCATTGGCCCCACCGCCCAACTGGCCCTGCACCTGCTGCAGCACGCGGGGATCGATTGACTGCGCACCGAGCGACGATGCGATGAAGAAACTTGCAACTGCCAGAGAGATTCCGGCTTGCCCGACCGCCTTACGCATTGCTTTTCCTCAACCCCATGCCTGCGCATCGCCTGCCGATACCCGAGCGTTTAGGGCCCTGCCTGAAACGCGTCAACGCCTCCCTGCCCGGCAGCGCCGGTCCGATATCAAAGCGCGGTGACGGCCCGGATCGTCGCCTGATCGGCACGCAGTAACGCCAGACGAGTTGCTGCCGAATCGGCCAGCAGAGCCGCATCGACATGTATGATGCGATACCGCGAGGCGCCTTCTCCATGGCTGCTCAACGATGGTACCACCCAAAAAATGCTTACCAGTCCCGCAACAACGGCAAATCGGGAAAACCTCGGGGACATGCGATCCTGCCTCAATGCACAAACTCAACTAAAAATCATGTTCGATTAGGTTTTGACGGCTCGGCGCAAGTCATGAACCATTTTTTTCGTAGCTGCACTGTAGCAAAAAATCAATGACCGAGGCGGCCTGCTCATAAGCCCGTCGCGAAAACAGCAGGAACTGCCGCAAATCGCAATTATCGTCGCCCGTTGACAAGATCCGAATAATCGTTCGCCAATTGCCGGGTCATTGCACCGACCTCGAACTGCCACGGACCGATCTCGGCCAATGGAGTCACTTCGGCGGCACTGCCGGTCAGGAACGCCTGTTCGAATGTTTCAAGCTCTTCGGGCCAGATTACGCGTTCGACGACCTCGATCCCCCGGCGTTGCGCCAGGCCCATGACAGTGCGGCGGGTGATGCCATCGAGAAAACAGTCCGGCGTCGGAGTGTGCAGCACGCCATCCTTGAAGAAAAAAATGTTCGCGCCCGTTGCCTCGGCGACTTGGCCGCGCCAATCGAGCATCAGCGCGTCATTATAGCCGGCATTCTCAGCGGCATGCTTCGACATGGTGCAAATCATGTAGAGCCCGGCCGCCTTTGATCGGGTCGGAGCGGTATAGGGCGCCGGCCG
>JBMOFG010000238.1:0-4103 GCA_049314415.1 Polymorphobacter sp. | reverse complement strand
TGCCCGACACCGGTGCCGCATCGCGTTGCAAGGCGATTGCCCAACCCGAAACCAGTCGCCGCAAGCGTGCTGGGTCGGCCGCCGGGCGATCGGCCAGAGCAAGTGTGATTCCGGCTTCGACAAGGTCGATGTCGGCATCGTCAAGCAACCCCAACTCGTTCAGCTCCATCATCCCTGCTCCCGCCAGACCGCGACCAGGTGCACCGGCAGTGCCCAGGGCCGCACCAGTACCGCATCGATTCGCGTCGTCGTGCAGCGGCCGGCATAATGCGGCGCCAGGACACGCGACGCGGCCTCGATCCGCCGCCGCGCCGCAGGATGCAGCGCAAATATCGCGCTGTCGAGCGTCGCGCGCGCTTTCACTTCGACAAACACCAAAGTGTCATCCTTGCGCGCAATTATGTCTATTTCGCCAACGCGCGTCCGCACTCGTTTTGCGAGAATTCGGTACCCCTTGAGGCGAAGATACCAGGCGGCAATGGTTTCGGCGCGGCGGCCCTTGTCCTCGGCGCGGCGTCTTGAAGCGCGATCGCGCGATTTGGGGTTGGCTTTACCCTCCGCCATCGCCATCCCGCAACTGCAACGCCCGCGCATAGACCATGGCGCGCGGCAGGCCGAGGGCCGCTGCCACATCGGCAACGGCCGACTTCAAGCTGCCCGTTGCCAGCGCCGCAATCAGCGCCGTGTCGACTGTTTCGGCATCGGCTGCGGCCGGAGGCGCCGGCGGTGCGATGGTGATGACGATCTCGCCGCGCGGTGGCGCCGCGGCGTAGCGCGTCGCGAGTTCCGACAGGCTGCCGGTCACCGATTCCTCGAAACGCTTGCTGATTTCCCGCGAGATCGCCGCCGCCCGGTCGCCGAGGCCGGCCGCGAGCGCTGCCAGGCTTGCTGCCAGTCGTGGCCCCGATTCGTACAACACCAGCGTGGCGCGCACCGTCGCCAGCTCGGCGATCGCCGTTGCCCGCGCTCCAGCCTTGGGGGGCAGGAAACCGGCGAACAGGAAACGGTCGGTGGGCAGCCCGGCCAGCGTCAGCGCGGCGATGGCGGCGCAGGGGCCGGGTATGGTGACGATATTCACTCCGGCAGCGCGCGCCTCGCGCACCAGCTTGAAACCGGGATCGGAAATCAGCGGCGTGCCGGCATCGGATACCAGCGCCACTGGCCCGGCCAGCGCACGTGCAATCAGCGTCTGGCGCACCCGGTCATCGCTGTGATCATGATAGGCGAGCATCGGCACCCGAGCGCCGATGTGGTGGAGCAGCTTGGCCGTCACCCGGCTGTCCTCGGCTGCGATCAGCCCGACCCCGGCCAATGTGGCGCTGGCGCGCGGCGACAGATCGCCAAGATTGCCGATTGGCGTCGCAACGATGTAAAGACCCGCGGTAAGGGCTGCCGCCCGAATCGGTGGCTCGTCGGGTTCCGGGTCAAAAGGTTGCACATGCTTATCCTGAAACGCCACATCGGCAATTGGCAAGTGTCGCGCTTGCCTGCAGCCCTCGCCATCGGCGCCGCGTTGTTGATCTCTGCCTGCACCACGCCCAAAAAGCCCGTGGTTTCGGCACCGCGACCGCCGATTGTCGCGCCCGAACCGGTCAAACCGCCGCCCTTGCCCGAAGCGGCGCAGAATCGCGTCGCGCTGCTGGTGCCGCTCACCGGCCCCAATGCCCCGGTTGGCCAGTCGATCGCCAATGCCGCCAACTTGGCGCTGCTCGATGTCGGCGACAAGCGCGTCAACCTGCGCATTTATGACACTGCGCCCGGTGCCAGCCAAGCGGCGGCCAATGCGATTGCTGATGGCGCCCGGCTGATCCTGGGGCCGCTGCTGGCCAACGATATCCGCGCCGTCGATGCCGTGGCCGGGCCGCGCGCCATTCCGGTTTTGTCATTTTCCAACGATGCCAGCCTTGCCGGCGGCAATGTCTATATCCTCGGTTTCCAACCTGGCCAGTCGATCGCGCGCAGCATTGCTTATGCCCGCAGCCGCGGCATTGAACGTTTCGCTGCGCTGGTGCCGACCGGAATCTATGGGCAGCGTGCGCAGACAGCGTTCGTGCGCGCCGTCGATGCGGTGGGCGGGCGGTCAACCGCGCTGGTCACCTATACCCGCGATCTGGCCAAGATGCAGGCGGCGGCGCGCAGCGTCACGGCATTCGACAGTCGGGCGCGTGCCAACGGTGCGGCCGCCATCCGCGCCGATGGCAGCGTGGCGCAGGTTTCCGGTGGGACGACACCTGTGCCGTTTCAGGCACTGTTGATTGCCGATTCGGGCAGCGTCGCCGGGCAGTTTCTGCCGGCGCTGGCAAAATTCGGCGCGCCTCCCGGCAGTGTCACCCTTATCGGTACCGAATTGTGGAACAACGAACCGGGCATTGCCCGCGCCGCAGCGCTGAAGGGCGCGATCTTTGCCGCGGTGCCCGACGAGCGCTTCCGTAAGCTCGCCGAGCGCTATCGCACCAAATTTGGTTCGAGCCCGTCGCGGTTGGCAAGCTTTGGCTATGACTCGGTGTTGCTGGTGAACAGCATCGCCGGCAATTGGCGCCTCGACGCGGCGTTTCCCACTGCAGCGCTGTCGAACCGCGAAGGCTTTGCCGGTATCGACGGAGTGTTCCGTTTCACCCCTGGTAATATCGCCGAACGTGGGCTGGAAGTGCAGCAGATCGGGACCGGAGTGATCACGACTGTGTCTCCGGCGACGCGGGGTTTCGCCAACTGATAAGCTAACCTTTCGCCGCTTTGGGTGGCTGAACTGCTAGTGGCTGGGCTTTGGGCTAGGCCGCGATTTCCTTGAGCACCGCATCGACGAACGGCTGCCCGGCGGGCGTCAGCCGTAGCCCGTACGAATCATGCTCCAGCAGCCCCTGTGCGACGATCCGGGCCACCCGATCGCCCCGCAGGACATCCGCCAGCGCGAGGCCGGTGCGGGCATGGAACAGCGCTGCATCGATACCATCGCCAAGTCGCAGCCCCATGACCAGCGCTTCGGTGGCTCGTTCACCGGCCGTCAGCGCCATTTCGCTCGCCATGCCATGGCCTTGCGCCTGCACCGTGGCGAGCCATGTTTCGGGCTTTTTCAGCCGCTCGGTTGCCATACCCTGGCGGCGGCCATGGGCGCCGGGACCAATGCCGGCATAATCGCCATAGGTCCAATAAGTGATGTTGTGGCGGCTTTGGCTGCCCGGCCGGGCGTGGTTGCTGACTTCATAGGCCGGAATCCCAGCCGCGGCGGTCATCGCGCGGGTCAGGTCGAACAGGTCGGCCGATGTCTCGGCATCGGGCAGCACCAACTGCCCCTTGGCGGCGAGCGCGGTGAAGCGCGTGCCGGGCTCAAGCGTCAGCTGGTAGAGCGACAGGTGATCGGTGCCAAAGCCGAGCGCGCGGCCGAGCTCGGCGCCCCAGCTGTCGGGGGTCATCCCTGGTCGGTCATAAATGAGATCGAAACTGACCCGGGCGAAATGCTTTTGCGCCACAGCGAGCGCTGCCAGCCCTTGCGCCAGATCGTGCGGGCGGCCGAGCAGCTTCAGATCACTGTCGTCGAGTGCCTGTAACCCCAGGCTGAGCCGGTTGACCCCCGCCGCGGCAAACCCGGCAAAGCGCGCCGTTTCGACTGAGGAGGGATTGGCCTCGAGCGTGATCTCGATATCGGGCAGCGCCGGCCAGTGCGTCGTTGCGGTATCGATGATCGCGGCTACTGTCGCCGGCGGCATCAGGCTGGGGGTGCCGCCACCGAAGAAGATGCTCGCCAGCCGCCGCCCGGGCAGCCGCGATGCTTCATGCGCCAGATCGGCGAGCAAGCCGGCGCGCCAGGCGGCTTCATCGACGTGCGCGCGTACGTGCGAGTTGAAATCGCAATAAGGGCATTTGGTGACGCAGAACGGCCAATGGACGTAGAGCGCGACCGGCGCGCCGGCGCTATCCACGCGGCGGCGATATGGGGGGCAGCAACGGCCGCAGCAGCACGAACGCCCGGGCGCGGTGGTTGTCGGCTTCCTTTTCGGCGCGCGAAATTTCGCCATAGGTGCGCGACTTGCCGTCCATGATGAACATTGGGTCATAGCCGAAGCCGTTGTCGCCGCGCGGCGGCCAGGTCAGCAGGCCATCGACCC
>JBMOFG010000237.1:0-4111 GCA_049314415.1 Polymorphobacter sp. | reverse complement strand
ATGAAGTTGATGGCGCCCAGAATAGAAGAGGCGCCAGCAAGGTGCAGCGACAGGATGGCCATGTCGACCGCCGGGCCCGGGTGACCTGCGGTCGACAGCGGCGGATAGACCGTCCAGCCGGTACCGGCGCCGTTGAATCCAGCCGGGCCTTCGACGAACATTGAACCAACGAGCAGCAAGAATGAAGGCACCAGCAGCCAGAATGAAACATTATTCATCCGCGGAAAGGCCATGTCGGGCGCGCCGATCATGATCGGCACGAACCAATTGCCAAAGCCGCCGATCATCGCCGGCATGACGGTGAAGAACACCATGATCAGGCCATGGGCGGTGATGAACACATTCCACAGATGATAGGAGGCATCAACATTACCCTGCGTCAGCATGGTCAGATATTGAATGCCCGGCTGTGCCAGTTCGAGACGCATGATGCCCGAGATCGCGCCGCCGATCGTGCCGGCGATGATCGCGAAGATCAGGTAGAGCGTCCCGATATCCTTGTGGTTGGTCGAAAACAGCCAACGCTGTGCAAAGCTCAGCGTGTGGTCGTGATGGTCGTCATGAGCGTGATCGCCGGTTCCGGCGAGTGCGGTGGGGGTGGCCATATATCGGTCCCTCTCGATCAAGCAGCGGGGGCGGCGGCAGGCGCAGCGGCAACGGCGGGTTCCGGTGCCAGCGCAGCGGCCGGTGCTGAGGTTTGAACAGCAGCAGCAACCTGGGCAGCAGGCGGCGTGATGCCGTTTTCCTTCTGTTTGGCGGCGACCCAAGCGTCGAACTTTTCCTTGGGCAACACTTCGATTGCGATGGGCATAAAGCCATGCTTGGTGCCGCACAGCTCCGAACACTGACCGAAATATACGCCCGGACGATCAACCTTGAACCAGGTTTCATTGATCCGGCCCGGCACGGCATCCATCTTGACCCAGAAGCTGGGGATGGCAAAGCTGTGCATCACATCAGCGGCGGTTGTCAGCACCTTAACAACGGCACCCTGCGGCACGACGACACGATTGTCAGTATCGAGCTGGTAGGGAGAACCGCGCGTCGCGGCTTCGTCCTTGGTGAGCATCACCGAGTCGAAACTAAAACCACCCTGATCGGGATATTCATATTCCCAATACCATTGATGGCCCGTTGCCTTGATGGTGATGTCGGCCTTGGGCGGGCTGTACTGATTAGCGAGCAGCCGGAATGACGGCACCGCGATCCAAACGAGGATTAGCACCGGCACCACCGTCCAGACGACTTCTACCACCGTATTGTGGCTGGTCTTCGATGCCACCGGATTGGCAGCGGCGCGGTAGCGGAATACCGTCCACATCAGCAGGACCAACACGAAGATCGCCGTTGCCGCCATCAACGGATTGAGCACATTGTCGGTCATGTGCTGGGCTTCGCGGGCGATGCTGGTCATCGGCGCCTGCAGTGCATAGCCACCACTTGGCTGCCCGATGCCGGGTTCGGCCTTGACATATTCTGGGGCACCGGACGGCACCGCCGCGGTTGTGACGGTTGGAACAGGTGCGGCCGCCGGCGCATCCTGCGCCAGCGCCGGCACCGGCGCGAACCCGATGAGTATCGACAAAATCAGGCGCTCTATCTTGCGCATAATGGCCCCATGGCAAAAACGTCGAGGACTCAGCCCCGTCAAAGGATAAACGCCCTATGACGCGATGCTGCGTGATCGGCAAGCGGGTGATGTGTCGCGGGTGCGCTTTTCCCCGGAATTTCAGGCTTGCAGATCATCAAAAACAGCCGTTTCCCGGGCCATCTGCGCCTTGACCGCCGTGGCCACGTCGCCACCCTGCAGCATGCCGGCGTTCCAGACCGCAACATATTCCAGCCCCTGCTCGATGGTCTGGTCGCGCCCGACATTGAGAACCTGCTTGATCCCTGTCACCACAAGAGGCGATTTGGCGGCAATCTGCCGCGCCATAACATCGGCAGCGGCCAGCGCGGCCTCATGGTCCTTCTCGACCGCGTTGACGAATCCATATCCACGCGCTTCGGCGGCAGCGAACTTGCGCCCTGTGTAGGCCAACTCGCGCACAAGGCCCTGCGGCAGCAGATGGGGGATCCTCTGCAAAGTACCGACATCGGCGACGATGGCGATATTGACTTCCTGAATGGTAAAATAGGCATTCTCGGTGGCGATGCGGATGTCGGATGCCGTAACCATATCGACACCGCCGCCGATGCAGCCACCCTGAATGACGGCGATCACTGGTACGCGGCAACGGTCGATGATGCAGAAGCTTTCCTGCATCTCACGGACATGGCGCCGGAACGCCTCGCGCGCCCGGCCCGGATCAGCGGCGACATTGGCGCCGGCCGATGCCGCCCAACCGAGATCGAGTCCCGCCGTGAAATGCTTGCCCGTCGAGGCTATAACGACGACGCGGATATGCGGATCAGTATCGATTTCCTGAAAAACTGTGATGATCTCGGTCCAGAACGCTTTGTTCATCGTGTTGAGTTCGGCCGGGCGATTGAGCGTCACTCGCGCGATTGCCCCATCGACACGATAATCGATCGTTGTGAGTTCCATCGGTGCTTCCCTTCGGCTACGTATCCGGACATGACTAAATTTACTGTCAACGGCAATGCCGTGCATTTCAAGATGCCACCCGAGACACCATTGCTGTGGGCCTTGCGTGACGCTGCCAATCTGACCGGCACTAAATACGGCTGTGGCGCAGGCCTGTGCGGGGCGTGCACGGTACATGTTGATGGCAAGGCGCAACGCTCATGTCAGGTGACCATCGGCAGCCTTGAAGGAACGCTCGTCACCACCATCGAGGGTTTGAGCGATGACCGCAGCCACCCGCTGCAACAGGCCTGGATTGTCGAACAGGTGCCGCAATGTGGCTATTGCCAATCGGGCATGATCATGGCCGCTGCTGCGCTGTTGAAGGACAACCCGCAGCCGAGCGACGCTGACATCGACACGATGATCACCAACTTGTGCCGCTGCGGCACTTACCCGCGCATCCGGCGCGCCATTCACCGCGCTGCGGGCGGCGGCGTCGATTCGGGCGTTCCCGGCCCCGACACAACAGCTTCCGAAGCCGCACAGATCGCGCCCAGCCTGAAACGCTGATCAGAACGGATTGAGCGAGTAGCCCTGCGCCTGAAGGACAGCATGCGCGCTGCTGGCGGATATTGCCAGTTCGACTCCCGGAAGCAGGTCGGCCTTTTTGACGCCCATCGCATTGGCTGCCTGACCGCAGATGATGAAGCGCACGCCTTTTCCGAGCATTTCGACGACCATGGCTTCGCTGGCATTGGCAGCGCCGCCAGCGCGCGCGGCATAGGCAGATGCGCGGGTTAGTTCGGCAATGGCCGGACCATGCACGACGATCGCCACCGCTATATCGCCTGCCGCCATGCCATTGCCGACGTGGCTGTTGATGAAGCGGGCGGCCGTTTCGAAACCGGGATTGCGCTTGCCGGGGCTCGCCGCCGTAACGTCATAGACATGGCGCAGAACCGTCCCTTTGGGGATCACGATATCGGTTTCCACCGGCGTATGGCTGCCGAAACCGATGAACACCGGGCCATCGGTCGCCAGTGCCGGCCCCGAGAACAGCGCGGCAAGCAGAAGCAGGCGCTTCATCCGAAAGTCCGCAACTGCTGCAGCGTCGCTTCGGCCTCGACCATCAAGCGGCGGACGATTTCGCCGGCAGGCAAGATGTCGCGGATAGCGCCGCCACCTTGCCCGGCGGCAAGGCACTGGAACGACGGATCGACATTTTCGACCACACCGGCAATTGGCCCCAATCGGTTGAGCTGGGCCGATTCCATCACCTGCGCGGCAAAGGGCTTGGCTTCCTTGCCTTCAAAACCACGGGTCGATTCATTGGCAATGGCACGCAGCGTCTTGCCGGTGAACACCTTGCTGATCACCGTATCGCTCTCACTCATCCTGACGATCGCGTCCTTGTAGGGCTGACCGGCATGGGCTTCGACCGACGCGATGAAGCGCGTGCCCATCCAGACACCGGCGCAGCCGAAGGCAAGTGCAGCGGCCAGACCGCGGCCGTCGAACAGCCCGCCGGCGGCGATTACCGGTACCGGCACCGCGTCGACACATTGCGGCCACAGCGCGACT
>JBMOFG010000236.1:0-4114 GCA_049314415.1 Polymorphobacter sp. | reverse complement strand
GACGACCAGCCGCCGACCCTCGAAGCCAAGATCGCGTCCCGCTTCGAAATCGGGATCATTGGCAAGGACAATGGCGATCTTGCCGCGCATGTCGACACCGCGATAGGCGTCATAGCCACTGCCGACGATGCCAAAGCCGGCGAAGACCAGCGGCAGATCGGTGATGGCGGTAACACCGGGGTTGCGCAGCGCCAGAGTCACATCCTGGCCGGGCTGCAGCGCGTAGGACTTGCCGACCAGATTCAGCGCCACTTGTGCGCCGGGTTGCCGGTCGAGCCGGACGAGCGGCACGGCCTGCCGCCAATTGCCCTGCGGGCCGCCGGGTTGCAGGCCGGCGGCCGCCATGGCCTGCTGCAGGAATTCGATTGTCCTTGTCTCGCCGGCCTCTCCCGGGCCGCGTCCGGCAAAGGCGTCGGATGCCAGGACTTCGACATCGGCCTTGATGCGCGCGGCCGAAATCGGTGGCGGCGCGGCGGCAGCCAGGAAGAAGGCGAATGCGGGCAGGGCGATTGCGGTGAGGTCTTGGATGCGCATCGCATCATCAGCGGCGCTTTTGCTGCGCTTGGCAAGATCGCCCTTTCACGCGTGCCCGACCTCGCCTAATGTTCGTGCAACGTTCCGCTGGGAGACCGGGTTTGACCGAAGTGCTGATCGCTGCCGCCATCGCGTTGGGGACGGCCTTGCTGCTCGGCTGGCTGTTGTGGGGGCGGCCTTTGCAGGCAGCCGAGGCCGAACGTGACGCGGCGCGCGGCGAAGCAGCCGAACTTGCCGCCGAAGTTAGTCGCCAGCGCGAAGAACGCGGCAAGCACGCTGCCGAAGTGCTGATGCTGGGCCGCCGCAACGAGGAGTTGCGCTGTGCCGAGGCCGAGCGCGAACGGCTGGCCGGCGCCTTGAGTGCGCTTACCGCGCAGCAGGCCGAGCGCGACCGTGCCCATGCCGCCGAAGTGGCGCGTACCGTCGAAACCTTTCAGGCGCTGGCCACCAAAGCGCTGGAAGGCGCGCAGGCCCGGCTCGCTGAAAGCGCCGAGCAATTGATGACGCGGCAGCGCGAAGCCGCCGGCGCCGGGCTTGAGGCCAATCGCAACCAGCTGGCCGAGCTGATCGCGCCGGTCCGGGAAACGCTGGTCAAATATGAAACCCGGCTCGGCGAAGTCGAAGCGGCGCGGACCGAGGCCTATGGGAGCCTGAAGGAACAGCTCACCACGGTCGTGCTCGGCCAGGAACGCGTCTCGGGGGCGGCGGCCAAGCTGGAAACCGCGCTGCGATCATCGGGCAAGGTGGCGGGACGCTGGGGCGAGGAACAATGCCGCAACGTGCTTGAAGCCGCCGGACTGGTCGAAGGCATCGATTTCGAGACGCAATGGTCGGTCGATGGTGAGGACGGTAAGCAGCGCCCGGATTTCAAGATAAACCTGCCCGGCGGGCGGGTGCTGGTCATCGATGTAAAATGCTCGATCGATGCCTATGTCTCGGCCGCGGAAGCCGACGACGCGGTGACGCGCCAGACCTTTCTAACCGCCCATGCCCGGGCGGTACGCACCCACGCCGACGGGCTGGCAAAAAAGGACTATGCCAAAGCGGTAGGCAGCGCTGTTGATTTCGTCGTGCTGTTCATCCCGGGCGAAAATTTCCTCGGCGCCGCGCTCGAGCATGACCGCAGTCTGATGAACGACTTTTTCAAGCGCCATGTCGTGCTCGCCGGACCGGTCAATCTGGTCGCCGTTGCTCGAACCGTCGGTGCGCTGCGCGATCAGGCGCGCCTGGCCAAGGACGCCGCCGATATCGCCAAGCTGGGCCGCGAGCTTTACGATTCGATCCGTATCATGGGCGGCAATTTCAACAAGGTGCAAAAGGCGCTGGAGGCGGCGGTCGGCAATTGGAACACGCTGGTCAGCCAAGTCGATTCGCGGGTTGTCGGCCGGGCGCGCAAGCTGAAGGACATGGGCGCCGCGACGGGGCTAGACGATCTTGTCGATCTGGCGCCCGTCGTCCATGCGCCGATGCTGCCGAACACTGCGAACATGGCGGTGGCGGCGCTGCCGGCGGCGGACGCACCGGACGCACCGGACGCAGCGGCGTAAGGCGCCGCCCAGCGTGCCGAGCAATGTCATCGGGACCGCAGACAGGCCGAGCGTCAGCCACGACGCCAAGGCGAGCACTGCCGCAGGCGAGTTGCCGATATCCACCGTTTTGACAAGGCTTGACGTTGCGGGCAGCCCTGTCGCCCGATAAGAAGAATGAAAGAGGAGAGTTCGGATCATGGCAGGCGTGAACAAGGTGATTCTGGTCGGGCGACTAGGCAAGGATCCGGAGTCGAAAAGCTTTGCCAATGGCGGCTCGGTGGTCAATTTCACCATGGCGACATCGGAAACCTGGCGCGACAAGCAGAGCGGTGAGCGCAAGGAAAAGACCGAATGGCACAACATCGTCATTCGCAACGAAAATATCGGCAAGGTTGCGATGCAGTATCTGCGCAAGGGCAGCGAAGTCTATATCGAGGGTGCGCTCACCACGCGCAAATGGCAGGATCAGAGCGGCGCCGATCGCTACACCACCGAAATTGTCGTCGGTCCGTTCAAGGGTGAGTTGACCTTGATCGGCGGTCGTGACGGCGGCGGCAACACGAGTAGCGGCGGCATGGGCGGCGGCGACCGGACCAGCTATGGTGGCGGCGATGATTATGGCGCACCAGCCGGGGGCAATAATTTCGGCAGCGCCGCCAAGCGCCCGGCAGCGTTCGATGATGATCTCAACGACGATGTGCCGTTCTGACGGTGAACGTTGTCATCGTGTCGAGTTAACGGATAACGATGCGATCGTTTTTGGTCGACTAGGCTGGACAGTGCGGATTGCCACCCGGGCGTAGGTGTTCCACCTCGGAGGAACCTTCGAAATGTCAAGTTTCGTTGGCCGGGGGTTGGACCGCCGCTTGTCGGGCGGGTTTGCCGCTATGCTCGACGAGCCGATGAAAAGCGCGAAGATCACCGACATGCGCGCAGGGATAGTCTCTATCGCGCGCTAGATCCCCGCATACCATTCGTAGCCGCGGTCTTCCCAATAGCCGCCATGGCCGCTGCCATAGCCAGCCAGGCTGCTGACGACATCGATCTGCATGACATATTTGGCGTGCTTGTAGCCTAATTGGCGCTCGACACGCAGGCGGATGGGGGCGCCATGGCCGACCGACAGGGGGCTGCCGTTCATGCTGTGAGCAAGAATGGTCTGGGGGTGGAAAGCGTCGACGAGGTCGATGCTCTCGTAATAACGCGAGGTCGATTGCGCGCCGCCCTTCGACACTTCGCCACCGTAATTATCGGCGCAGCGCAGGACGATATAGCGCGCACTGGTCTTCATGCCGGCGGCTTTGAGCAGGCCACCCAATTGCGGGCCGGTCCATTGGCCGATGGCGCTCCAGCCTTCGACACAATCGTGGCGGGTGATCTGGGTACGTGCCGGCAGCGATCGCAACTGCGCGAGGCTCAACGCCATCGGGTTGTTGACCAGGCCAGTTATGGCGAGCGTCCAATTGGCGAAATTATCGGCCTTCATCGCCTGATACGCTGACTCCATCGGTTCGCGGGTGCCGTTGACCTTGAAGTTGGGCGACAGGTCGGCGGCACTGAATTCCTGCGCCAGGCCATTGCGGCCTATCAGCCGCTGCCAGCGCAGCGTGGCGCCTTCGGCCGATTGCACCATGGCTTTCAGCTTGTCGTTGCCGACAACCGCGTCGCAGCCCGACAGCAGCAGGCCGCCGGCCGCCGCGCCGCCAAAGCCGATCAGGCCCCTTCGCGTCGTAACACTCATTTTGCTGTCTCCGGATCGACACAGAATTTGCCGGTGATCATCGACCTGATTTCGTTGAATGGCCCGGCGAGCATCACCATCGCGAGATGGACGGCGATGAACAGCAGGATGAGATTGGCCGCCATCCAATGGACCGAACGCGCCGATGGCCGCCCGCCAAAGATATCAGGAAGCCAGGGCCAGGCAGCATTGGCGCCCGGCGACATGCCCAGCCCGGTCAGGATGGCGAGCGGGATGATGACGAATACGATTCCGCCATAGGTGAGCTTTTGCAGGATATGATAGCTTTTAGAAGCCTCGCCCTTGGGGA
>JBMOFG010000235.1:0-4118 GCA_049314415.1 Polymorphobacter sp. | reverse complement strand
CCGTCTATCTGCGCTGGGTGCAGGATGTCGCCACCGCGCATTGGCGGGCGGTGGCACGGCCCGAGGACATCGACCGCTTCATCTGGGTCGTCACCCGTCACGAGATCGATTATCTGCGTGCCACGCTCGCCGGCGAAGTGCTGACGCTGACCACCTGGGTCGGCACTCCGCGCGGCGCACGCTTTGATCGGTTCGTCGAAATCAGCGGTGCCGACGGCAAGCTGCGTGCGCGGGCCGCAACGATCTGGGCGCTGGTCGACACCGGCAGCAATCGCGCGGTGCGGGTACCGCCCGAAGTGGCCGCCCCCTTTGTGAAGTGACCCTCCACCGGAGGCTCAGATCGCCCCGGCGCGGGCCAGGCCATAAAGATGTACCGCTGCGAACAGGGCGGCGGCGATGCCGGCAAAGATCATCGCGTGCCAAGGCAGATAGGCATGCCAGGCCAAAGGCGAGCGGCGCCGGGCCAGATCGCCCAGGCTGGCGGCAAGCGTCAGCATGAGACCGCCCGCCAGCAGCGCGATTGTATTTTGCGAGTCCATGGCAACGCGCTAATCTAGCCGGCAGATGAAGCCAAGCCGCGTCGCTACGGCCCGCACCGGAGAATGCCATGTTGCGCCAAACACTTTTCGCCTTCACCGCCGCCGTTATGCTGACCGCGCCTGCCGTGGCCGGGCCCTTCGATACAGCGCTGGCCGGTGCCCACCGGTCCGACGCCAATAAGGCGCGCGACGCCTATCGCCACCCGGCCGAAACGCTGGCGTTCTTCAAGGTGGAACCGAACATGACGGTGGTGGAAATCTCGCCCTCGGGCGGCTGGTACACCGAAGTGCTGGCGCCCTATCTGCGCGACAAGGGCACGCTTTATGCCGCCGGCGGCAACCCGGCGGGTGGTGAACGCGCCGCCGCCGCGGTACAGAATTTCCAGAAGAAGCTCGATGCCAATCCCGCCGTCTATGGTTCGACCAAGATGACCGTTTTTGCCAAGGGTGCCATGAACATCGCCCCGCCCGCCAGCGCCGACGCCGTGCTGACCTTCCGCAACGTCCATAACTGGCACATGGCGGGCTTTGCCCCCGATGCCTTCAAGGCATTCTTTGCCGCGCTGAAGCCTGGCGGCGTGCTCGGGATAGAGGAACATCGCCTGCCCGAGGACAAGCCCGACGCGCTGATGACGTCGAGCGGCTACATGAAGGTGTCGTATGTCCGCAAGCTCGCCGAAGACGCTGGCTTCAAGTTCGTCGGTGCCTCGGAAGTCAACGCCAATGCCAAGGACACCAAAGATTATCCCAAGGGCGTCTGGACGCTGCCGCCGAATTACGCCGAGGGCGACGCCGACAAGGCGAAATATGCGGCAATTGGTGAGAGCGACCGGATGACGCTGAAGTTCGTGAAACCGAAATAAGAAATTTCAACGCCCTCCCCGTTGGCGCAACGGCGTCACTTACGGCTGCGGGGAGGAAGTTGGTGATCACAGCCGCCGCACCCCGGTCACCGGTTGGGCTACGCCCGCCACATGCAGCCGCGCAATGACGTCGGCGAGCGGTTCCTCCACCGTCGCCATCCAATGGGCATTGGCGTGGAAAAGCCGGTCGCGCGTCGCCAAAATCCCGACATGGCCGGGAAAAAAGACCAGGTCACCGGGCTTGCGGTCGTTGAATGCCACTGCTTCGCCGAGCCCGTCGCGCTGCTGATCCGAATCACGCGGCGCTGCCACCCCACACGCCGCCAGCGCCGCCTGCACCAGACCCGAACAATCGACCCCCAGCGGCGTGCGGCCGCCCCATAAATAGGGTGCGCCGGTGAACAGCCGTGCCACCTCGATCGGGCTCGACGGGGCCGCGGCGAGATGGCGATTGTGGATGAAACCCGCGTCGCAGACAAAGAACCGCTCGCCCGCTTGCCCCGCCACCTGCGCGCCAAAGGGTAACTCCGTTACGACCGGCGCCTTGATATCGGCCGCCATGAACACTGGAGCCAGCCGCGCCGTCACCATCACCAGCGCCGCATCGCTGCGCGGCACCAGCGCCTCGGCGCGCACCCAGCCGACATAGGCATCGGCAACGCTGCGCCCAAAGGCCCAGCCATCGACCGTTTCGAACAGATCAAAGCCTTCACCCGCCAGCAGTTCACTCACCGCAACGCTGCCGGCATCCCCCGCCTTGCGCATCGCCGTGCGTGCCACCACCGCCTGCATCGCCAGCGGCGCTACATAGCGGGCCGCCGCTACCTGCCCGGCAAGATCGATCTCGACGAGATCGGGCCGTGCGATCCAGCGCCGCGGGTCGAGCCGGGGCCGAGACCCCGCGAGCCGCGCAACCGCCATCACGGCCGCCCGAAGCGCTGGCGGATCAGCGCGAACGACGCCCTCAGCCCCATCGCCTCGCCGCCGCGTGGCCGGCCGGGGCGCGCCGCCGGGTTCCAGGCAAAGGTGTCGAAATGCGCCCAGGGCGTCCCCGGCACGACGAACGCCTCGAGGAACAGCGCCGCAGTAATCGCGCCGGCAAAGCCACCATCGGGCGAATTGTTGAGATCGGCGAGGTTCGATTTGAGCATGTCGCGATACCCCGGCCAGAGCGGCAGCCGCCACAAAGGGTCGCCGGCTACGTCCGCCGCTGCCGCAAAATCGGCGGCGAGCGCCTCGTCATTGGCGAAGAACGCCGGCAACTGCGGTCCCAGCGCCACCCGCGCCGCGCCGGTCAATGTCGCGAAATCGATCATCAGCGCCGGTCTGTCTTCGCCCGCCAGCGCCAGCGCATCGGCGAGCACCAGCCGGCCTTCGGCATCGGTGTTGGTCACTTCGATGCTCTTGCCCGCCCGACTCGCCAGCACATCCCCCGGCCGCATCGCATCGCCCGAAATGCTGTTCTCCACCGCCGGAATGATCAGCCGCAACCGCACCGGCAGGTTCGCCTGCATCACCAGCCGCGCCAGCGCCAGCGCATGCGCTGCGCCGCCCATGTCCTTCTTCATCAACGCCATGCTACCGCCGGGCTTGATATTGAGCCCGCCGCTGTCAAACGTGACGCCCTTGCCGATGATGGTCAGCTTGGGATGGTCAGCATCGCCCCAGGTCATGTCGACCAACCGCGGCGCCTGGGCCGCCGCCCGGCCGACGGCATGGACAGCGGGGAAATTGGCTTCGAGCAAAGCCTCGCCCTTGATGACCGTGCAGCTCGCGCCAAAGGCCCGCGCCTGCAGCGCGACCGCTTCAGCCAGCTCACCCGGCCCCAAGTCGGCCGCCGGCGTATCGACCAGATCGCGGACCAGCGCTGTCGCCTCGGCAAACCGTACCGCTTCCGACACCGCCGCCGGCTCGCTGCTGAGCAGCACGCGCGGCTCGGTGTCGCCGCCGGCCTTTTTGTACCGGATGAAACGATGCTGGGCGAGCAGCCAGCCGAGCAGCGCCGGGCCAGTCGGCTGCGAGGCGCGATAACGGCCAGAGGGCAGCTTTGCAGCGGAGGCGGCAAGGCTCCACGGCCCGAGCACCGGCTCGACTCCGGCCAACGCCGACCAGTCGCCGGGGCCATCGCCCGGCAGCAGCGCAACGCTATCCGGCGCCGCAGCAAAGCCCTGCGCCGCGACAAACGCCCGCGTCCGCTCGCTCTGCCCACGCAGCCAATCATCGAACCCGGCGGCGGTCAGCAGGGTCAATTGGGTGGCAGGTGCGCCGTCATCGGCGATCAGCAGCGAGGCGAAATCGGTCATCACCATGGTGTAGCGGATAGAAAGGCCCGCCGTCACCCGTTATGCGTACGCCTCAAACCGGCACACCGAAAAGATCGGCCTCGTCCGAATCCTCGATACGGACGCGGATGATGTCGCCGACCGCGACGCCGCCGGCATCGCGCAGATGGACTTCACCGTCGATTTCGGGGGCATCGTACTTGCTGCGGCCGCTTGCACCGCCTTCGTCATCCACCGCGTCGATCAGCACATCGATGTCGCGGCCGACCTTCATCGCCAGCCTTTGTTCCGAAATCGCCGATTGCGCCGCCATGAAACGGTGCCAGCGTGCTTCCTTCACTTCTTCGGGCACCGCGCCGGGCAGGGCGTTAGCGGCGGCGCCCTCGACGGCTTCATATTTGAAGCAACCGGCGCGATCGATCTGCGCTTCGCCG
>JBMOFG010000234.1:0-4120 GCA_049314415.1 Polymorphobacter sp. | reverse complement strand
CTTCGAGCATGGCAACCGGCATGCGCTGCTGCCCGGCCATGCCGAGCGGGCTGGCGTTGATGATGGTGTTGGCGCCGGCAAAGACAGCGGCGGCATCGGCGAAGCGGTGGATCGTGGCTGTCACGCCGAATTCGGCGAGCAGGGCTTCGGCGCGCTCAGGGCGGCGCACCAGAATGCGAATGTCGCCGGCGCCGGCACTGTCGAGCACGTGCAGCGCCGCCCGGGCGGCGCCACCGGCCCCGATAAGACAGGTAACGCCCGGATCGCGTTCGTTCACCGGCATGTCGAGCGCTTCGCGCACGCCATCGATATCGCTGTTTTCGCCCGACAGGCCATTACGGGTACGATAGACACAATTGACCGCGCCGACCCGCCGCGCTGTGGGCAACACGAAATCAATATGGCGGAGCACATCCTGTTTGTGCGGAATGGTCACGTTGCAACCACGCCAGTCAGCATCGGTGCGGCGTTTGTCGAGATAGGCAGCAAGACCGTCGCCACGAACACGCGTGGGCCGATACTCGGCGCGCAGCCCCAGCTTTTGCAGCCAGAAGCCATGAATCAGCGGCGATTTCGATTGATAGATCGGATCGCCGATGACGTCGGCATAGGACAAAGGTTCGTGGAAGAGATCAGCCATGGTCATGTGTCCAATACGGCCCGGACACGCAGATAGTCGAGCACGGCGAACAACGGCAGTCCGCGGATAACAAACTGGTCTCCCTCGACCCGGCTGAACAATTGCGCACCCAGGCCCTCGATACGATAGCAACCGACACAACCAAGCACGGCATCGCCTTCGGCATCCAGATAGTCCGAAATAAAGCCATCGGAAAGCGGTCGCATGGTCAGGCGCGCGGCGCCGCCTGCCCGCCACACCGGCGTGCCGTTTTCGGCAATGACAGCCGCCGAGATAAGACGATGCGTCGTACCGGCCAATTGGCGCAATTGTGCTTGGGCGCGCGGCCGGGTTTCGGGCTTGGCAATCAACACGCCATCGGCGGTGACGACAACCGAATCAGCACCGAGCACCAGTATACCCGGCAGACTGCGCGAGATCTTGACCGCCTTGAGTTCGGCCAGTGCATCGGCGATGCGTTCCGGCGATGCGCCCTCGGCCTGCAAGCCCGCTGTCACCCCATCCTCATCGATATGCGCCGGCAAGGCATCATGCACGACACCCGCCGCAGTCAGCATCGCACGCCGCGCGGCGCTCTGGCTGGCCAGCACGATCATGAGGTTTCGGCCGCATCGCTGGCGCGGTCGTGCCGGGCCTGAACGAGATTGATGATGGCGGCAGCGGTCTCCTCGATCGAACGGCGGGTGACATCGATCACCGGGATATCATGGTCGGCAAACATCCGGCGCGCAAAGGCGACTTCGGCTTCGACCCGACCCGAATCGACATAATCCGTATCGGGTGACTGACCGAGCGACAACAGCCGGTTGCGCCGGATCAGCACCAGCCGCTCAGATGCCGTCGTCAGCCCGACGACAAGCGGACGCTTGAGATCAAACAGAACCGGCGGTGGCGGTGATTGCGGCACAATCGGGATTTTCGCGGTCTTGTAGTCACGGTTGGCAAGATAAATCGATGTCGGAGTCTTTGATGTGCGGGATACGCCGGCAAGCACGATATCCGCTTCTTCCCAATCGTCATGACCAGCACCGTCATCATGCACCATCGTATAGTTGATCGCGTCGACGCGCTGAAAATACGCGGCGTCCATGACATGTTGGCGCCCGGGACGCCGGGTTGCAACCTGGCCAAGCAGTTCCGACAGGGCAGCGATAGTCGGGTCGAGGGGTGACACCATGGGTAGCCCGAGTGTGCGACAGCGCTGTTCGAGGCGCTCGCGCACCCCGCCATCGACGAGGGTGTAAATGACCAGACCCGGCCGCCGGGCAATTTCCTCGATCACCCGGTCGAGATGCCCTTCGGACCGCACCATGGGCCAGAAATGCTTGATGGCGTCGACACCTTCGAAGCGCGCCAGTCCGGCCTTGGCAACCGATTCGAGGGTTTCACCGGTCGAATCGCTGACGAGGTGAAGGTGCAACCGATTACGGTCGGCCATCAGGATCGCCCCGTAACGGTTAGGGCACCGGTCGGTGATAATTTAGCGGGGGCAAAGCTGGGGATAAACATCGAATGACCGGGTTAAGCTGCCACGACAGGGGACGGCAAGAGGGCACGGCGATAATTCCGCACCATCCGACCCCATATTATGCCCGATTCGTCCAAGCTTCATCAACAGCTGAAAGACTCCACAAGCGAGGCTGTGGATAATGGGGACAAGTTTGCGGATTCCTATGCTTTTCAGGCAATTCTTTGACCAAGGCTTGTGGATATATCTAGGAAATAACCATAATTCGCCAAAACAAACGGCACACTACAATCATCAATGATTCAAGATTCAAGGAAAGAAGATAGTAGGGTAGCAGCGCTTCATTCCGCCACTTGACCTGTGCCATCACCGCCGTGAAAGGTGCAGCATGATCTCGAACAAGACACTTACTGATCCGCCCCTGTTGGCTGTCCTCAAGGGCGAACGCCGCGATCCCCCGCCTGTGTGGCTGATGCGCCAAGCCGGTCGCTATCTGCCCGAATATCGCGCGCTGCGGGCTGAAAAAGGCGGGTTTCTCGAGCTGGTCTATGACAGCGATGCGGCTGCGGAAATTACCCTGCAACCCATTCGGCGTTTCGGCATGGATGGCGCCATCCTGTTTTCCGATATTCTGATCGTGCCGCATGCCATGGGCCAAGGGCTGACCTTCGGCCCCGGTGAAGGCCCGCAGCTGACCCCGCCATTATCCGATGCGCGTTTCGATGCGCTGGTGCCCAAGCCGGAATATCTCAGCAAAATCTATGAAACCGTTGCCAAGGTGAAGGCGCAGTTGGCGCCAGATGTGACGATGCTCGGTTTTGCCGGCAGCCCCTGGACGGTTGCCACTTATATGGTTGCCGGGCATGGCAGCAAGGACCAAGCCGAAACACGGCGTCTGGCCTATACCGATCCGCACGGATTCCAGGCGCTCATCGACAAGATCGTCGCCGTCACGGTGGATTATCTGTCGGGCCAGATCGAAGCTGGTGCTCAGGCGGTGCAATTGTTCGACAGCTGGGCGGGCACGCTGTCACCCGCGCAGTTCGAACGTTGGGTGATTGCCCCGACCGCCGATATCGTGGGTCGCTTGATGGTGCGTCATGGCGATGTGCCGATCATCGGCTTTCCCAAAGGTGCCGGCGCCAAGCTCGCGGCCTATGCCGCTGAAACCGGAGTCGATGCCGTCGGGCTTGACGAAACCATCGACCCGGCCTGGGCCGATGCCATGCTGCCGGTGGGCATGCCGGTACAGGGCAATCTCGATCCGCTGGCGCTGATCAGCGGTGGCGAGGCACTGGTTTCTGCCGTGGCGCGCATCCGGGCGGCGTTTGACAGCCGACCGCACGTGTTCAACCTGGGCCATGGCATTTTGCCCGATGCGCCAATCGCCCATGTCGAGCAACTGCTTGCGATGTTGCGAAAGCCATTCTGATGGACTTTGCCGTTGGTTGGCTGGGGGATGCCTATCTCTGGGTAAAGGCTTTCCACGTTATTTTCGTTATCTTCTGGATGGCGGGCATGTTCATGCTGCCGCGTTTTCTCGTTTATTGGCACCCGTTGCCGCTGGATGCCCCGGAGAATCAGCTCTGGGCCGAACGGTGCAACCGGTTGAAGCGGATCATCATCAATCCGGGTATAACCATTGTCTGGGTACTCGGCATTGCACTGGGTTTTCATCTTGGCTGGCCATTATGGCTCTGGGCCAAGCTGTTATTCGTGCTCGGACTATCGGGCTTTCATGGCTGGATGATCGGCGCAGCGCGGCAGTTTGCCGAAGGCAAGCGGCCCTATGCTGAAAAGACGCTCAGGCTGGTCAACGAAATCCCATCGTTGGTCACCTTTGTCGTAGTGATTCTGGTGATCGTAAAACCCTTCGAATAGGGGGGTTCGGAGCCTCAGGCCCCGACCGCCGCCGGTGCATCACCAGCCGCACTGCTGCCCCTTATTCTGTATCTTCAACCAGTTGTGGAGTGGCGCAAAATAGGCGAGCATTGCTTTGCCCGACATTTTGC
>JBMOFG010000233.1:0-4125 GCA_049314415.1 Polymorphobacter sp. | reverse complement strand
CCCGTTTGGTTGTTCCGCCTGCGGCAGGCGCCGCCGGCGTGGCGACATCGGGCACGGCAGCCACGACCGGCGAAGCAGCGCGCGCGGCGCGGGCTTTTTTCGGGGCGGTGTCTGGCTTGGACGACATGCGAGGCTCCACGTTCTTGCTGCAATGCAACATAGCGGGAGTCGAAACCGATTTCAATAGGCTATGTTGCGGCGCAGCATAACCTTTGGCGTTGCAGCGCCGGTCGCCGTCAGTGCCCGGCGAGTGTCGGCGCGACGCCCGATTCGGCCAGCGCTGCATCAAGCTCGGCCTGCAGCCGCGCCAGTGTTGCGGCATTGCCCGCCTCGACGCGGGCGACCAGCACATCCTGGGTGTTTGATGCGCGCAGCAGCCACCAGCCATCGGCGCTGGTGACGCGGGCGCCATCGGTTTCGTCGACGCGGGCGCCCCTCGCCTTCAGCCGCGCCAGCACTTCGGCGACGACTTCGAACTTGCGTTCCTCCGATGACTGGAAGCGCAATTCGGGGGTGTTGACCATCGCCGGCATCGCATCCTTGAGGGCGGTCAGCGAGCCGCCCAGTGCGGCAACGGCGCGGATCAGCCGGACGCCGGCATAGATGCCATCGTCAAAGCCGTACCATTCATGCTTGAAGAAGATATGGCCCGACATCTCGCCGGCGAGTGGGCTGCCGACTTCCTTCATCTTGGCCTTGATGAGGCTGTGCCCGGTCTTCCACATCAGCGGCTTGCCGCCCAATTCGCTGATCCGGTCATACAGCGCCTGGCTCGCCTTCACATCGGCGATGATCGTCGCGCCGGGCAGCGCCTTGAGCACCGGTTCGGCAAGGATGCCGAGCAATTGGTCGCCCCAGACGACCCGCCCCTGGCTGTCGACCGCACCCAGCCGGTCGGCATCGCCATCAAAGGCCAGGCCGAAATCGCACCCCTGTTCGGCGACGACGCGCTTGAGATCGGCCAGGTTCTTTTCCTCGGTCGGATCGGGGTGATGGTTGGGGAAAGTGCCGTCCACATCGGTGAACATCAGGTGATGTGTGCCAGGCAGGCGCTGCACCAGGCGTTCGACGACCGGGCCGGCGACGCCATTGCCGCAATCCCAGGCGATGGTGAAGGCGCGCGTCGTATCAAAGCCCTGCACCAGCCGGTCGACATAGCGGTCCATGATGTCGATGCGGCTGCTGCCGGCGGTGCCGGCGGTGCCGCTGTGCCAGTCGCCAGCCGCCGCCATGGCGCCCAGTACGCGGATATCGTCGCCGAAGAACGGCCGGTCCTTCAACATCATCTTGAAGCCGTTGTACGCCGGCGGATTGTGGCTGCCGGTGATCATGATGCCGCCGTCACAGGCAAGTTCATAGACCGAATAATACAGCATCGGGGTGGGGCCGAGGCCGATGCAGACCGCGGCGATGCCGGCGTCGTTGAGCCCCGACACCAGCGCTGCTTCAAACACCGGCGACGAGATGCGGCCATCATAGCCGACCGCCACCCGGCTGCCGCCGCTGCGCATGATGAGGGTGCCGAAGCTGCGCCCGATGGCATAGGCATCCGCTTCGGTCAGCGTGTCGCCGACCAGACCGCGAATATCATATTCGCGCAACGAGGTCGGGTGGAAGCTGTGGCTGGTCAGGTTCACTCGGGTCTCTGTTCGTTTAGCGTGTATTGACATGCGTCGCGGCGATGCCAGCCGCTATCGAAAAGCGCAACAAATACATTTGCCGTCTGAAATCATTAAGGTCGTTGCTGGCGTTTCAGCAACAGATCCCGGGCGGCGGTCAGGGCGCTGGCGGCGGCGTTGCTGCCGCCAGCATCGGGGTGCGCCGTTGCCATCGCCCGCCGCCACGCTGCCTGCACGGCTTCGGCATCGGCACCGGGAGGCAGTCCGAGCGCTGTGAGCGCCCGGGCTTCATCGGGCCGCAGCGCGCCCGGCCGTGGCCGCCGCTTGTGCCACCACCAGGCACCGGCCAGCCCCGCGACCCCGGCACCGAGCAGATGCCCGCCCTCGAGCAGCTTGAGCGCCAGCAGCAGCGCCATGCCACTGCCGCCGAGCCGGGCGAGATTGGGCAGGAGTTCGCCGCGCTTGTGCAGCCACCACGCCAGCGCCGCTGCGAGGATGAGCGCCAGCCCCATGGCTCAGGCGAGCTTCTCAGGATCCCAGCCGGGCAGGGCGAGCGCGGCGAGCAGCGCGCGCAGCTCGGCACGCGCGCCGACATGGCTGAGGCTGAAATCTTCGAGCGCGTTGCGATCGAGCAAGGTGAGGCCGCGCGGGAAGAATTCGCGGAAGATGACGCGTTCCGACAGGCCGCCGACGACGCGGAAACCGACGCGTTTCGACAGCGCCTCGAGCGCCGCACCGACGCGTTTGCGGTTGCGCGCCTCCAGCGACGCGAGGCGGTTGCGCAGCACCACCCAATCGACGGTGGCGCCGTCGGCCTTGGCGCGCAGCCGCCGCGCATCCCAGATCAATTCGGCATAAAAGCTCGGGCGCTTGACCACGAAGGTTTCGGGGTCGACCTGACCGATCAGATCAAAATCAACGAAACTGTCATTGATCGGCGTGACGATCGTGTCCGCCCGGGCGAGCGCGGCGCGGCCGAGGTCGGAATCGCGGCCCGGCGTGTCGATGATGATGAAATCAAAACCGGCGGCCTGGTCCAGCCGCAATGCCAGTTCGGCGAGTGCGTCGGGGCCGTCGGCAATCACGGCGACATCGGGGGTCGGCAATGCCAGGTCACGCGCCTTGGCAAAAGCCACCCGGTTTTCGAGATAACGGGCAACAGTGCGCTGGCGCGAATCAAGATCGAGCATGGCGGCGCGGAAACCGGCATGGGCCAACGCCACGCCAATATGGACGGCGGTGGTCGATTTGCCCGATCCGCCCTTTTCATTGCCGAGCACGATGATGTGCGCGCGCTGGTCTTTTGCCGTCATGCCTGCCCCGGAAGCTTGCCAATATGCCCCGTTTCGCACACAGGCGCGCGGCGAAGTCAACAGAAAGGCCGTTGGTGACCGACATGCTGCCGATCGTGCGCATCCCGCAAGCACTTACCGAAACGATGGAGGCCTGGAAACGCGCCGGTCATCGTGTTGCCTTTGTGCCGACAATGGGCGCGCTGCATGCGGGCCATCTCGCGCTGGTCACCGAAGGCCTGAAGCGCGCCGACAAGGTGGCGGCATCGATCTTCGTCAACCCCAAACAGTTCGGCCCCACCGAGGATCTCGATCGCTATCCGCGCGACGAGGCCGGGGATGCCGAAAAGCTGCGCGCCGCCGGCTGCGAGCTGCTTTATGCCCCAAGCGTAGCAACGATGTATCCGCCGGGCTTTGCCAGCTATGTGCGTGTTGCGGCGCTGCCCGACCTGTTGTGCGGCGCGGCGCGACCGGGACATTTCGATGGCGTGGCGACGGTCGTGTCGAAACTGCTTGCCGCCGCCCGCGCCGATGTGGCGGTGTTCGGGGAAAAGGATTGGCAGCAGCTCGCCATCATCCGGCGCATGGCCGCCGATCTCGACCTTGGGACACAGATCGTCGGTGCAGCAATCGTGCGTGACAGCGATGGTCTCGCGCTGTCATCGCGCAACCTTTATCTTACCGCCGATGAGCGGGCGCGGGCCGTTGCGCTGCCGCAGGCGCTGGCGCGGGCGCGTGCGGCGCTGCGCGCCGGTGGCGACGTCGGCCCGGCGATGGCAGCGGCTGAACGCAGCATCGCTGCCGCCGGCTATGCCCGCATCGATTATTTCGAGCTTGTCGACGGTGAGCGCCTGACACCGCTGCGCGCGGTGACGCCGGGCGCGCGGCTGATGGCGGCTGCCGTGATGGGCACAACCCGGTTGATCGACAATCTGGCGGTCTAGAGACGCTGCCGCATCCGGAAGCGTCAGCAGAGCAAGCGTATCTCCCTTGCCTTTTTCGCATATTCGATGCGGCTGCAGGCGGCGAGGGCGGTAGTGGGGATCGAAAGGCTGTAGATCGGGCGGGGGCCTTTTTCAGTCACCGCAGTCACGACAATTTCAGAGGGGTCGTCATCGGGACCGGGCGGTGGCGGGAGCATGGCGCCGCTGCCCATACCGTCACGCACGTCGCGGATACGGACGGCAATGGTGGTGAAGCTGAACGGGCCGATG
>JBMOFG010000232.1:0-4129 GCA_049314415.1 Polymorphobacter sp. | reverse complement strand
GGACCATGGTGACAATATCGACAACCACAATGAGGGTATTCATGTTTCAGCCTTGCTAAACTGCTCTGCGACGGCCTAGCCGAGCGCGTCGCCGTCGCCAAGGCTCTTTGCAGTCGCGTCTGAGGCTGGCGGCGCATTGCGTTGCGCGCAGGTCACGCTGGCTGACGCTGCCGGGCAAATTCGCCAGTGGACGGTAGCGCCGGCCTTGCGGCACAACGACAGTGGGGAGACCGTGATGGCGCATGATTTTTCGACTCTGGCTGAACTGACCGCCGCTCATGCAGCAGCAACGCCGGGCAAGACCGCCGTCCGCTTTGAAGGGCGCAGTCAGAGCTATGCTGACCTGCACGACGCGGTGCTGCGCTGTGTTGCGGCGTTGCGTGCCGATGGTGTGGAAGCTGGTGACCGCGTCGGCTGGCTCGGGCTCAACCACCCCGATTATGTTGTCGTGATGAACGCCTGTTTCCGCATCGGTGCGGTACTGGTGTCGATCAACGCCCGGCTGGTGGCGCGCGAGATTGCCTATATCCTCGGCGATGCCGGCATCGGGCTGCTCATCAGCGAAGCGCAGTTCCGGGAGGTGGCCGAAGAAGCCCGGGCGGCGGCGGGGGTTGAAACCATCGTCCTCATCGATGCGCCGCTTGGCGATCGCCCGGCCTTTGGCGGCTGGATCGCCGGCTTTGCGCCCGACAGCGCCGCACACCCGGCCGACCCGGAAGACATTGCGCTGCAACTCTACACCAGCGGTACCACCGGCTTTGCCAAGGGAGCGCTGCTCTCGCACCGCGCGCTGCTTGGCACCATCGGCAAGGGCGCGCTGACCGGCGAAGCATGGAGCCGTTGGGACGAGAATGATGCCTGTCTTGTCGCCATGCCGCTGTTCCATATTGGCGGCACCGGCTGGTCGCTGCACGCGCTGCATGCCGGGGCGACGATGGTCATCCTGCCGCGCCCGGACATTGCCGGTATCGTGGGCGCGGTGGCGAGCGAGCGCATTACAAAGATGTTTGCCGTGCCCGCCGTGCTCGCCGCCATCCTCCAGCATCTCGAAAGCGCACCCGCCGATCTCGGCAGCCTGACCGAGCTGCTCTATGGTGCCTCGCCAATCCCGCTCGACATATTGCGGCGCTCGATGGCGGCCTTTCCCAACGCCAGCTTCATCCAATGCTATGGCGCCACCGAAACCAGCGGCACGGTCGTCTATCTGCCGCCGCAAGACCATGATGTCGCCGGAAACGCCCGCATGCTGGGCTGTGGCAAGCCCTTTCCCGGCAATGAAATCCGCATCATCGACAATGACGGCCGCGACCTGCCCGTCGGCACCGTCGGCGAAGTCGCGATCCGTTCGGTTAGCAACATGAGCGGCTATCACCGCAATCCCGAAGCCACCGCCAAGGCGATGACCGACGGCTGGTACCGCACCGGCGATGCCGGCTTTGTCGATGCAGATGGCTATTTGACCTTGTTTGACCGTGTGAAGGACATGATCGTCTCGGGTGCCGAGAACATCTATCCGGCCGAGGTTGAAAACGTCCTGCACGAACATCCCGCCGTCGCCGATTGCGCCGTCATCGGCGTGCCCGATGCGCGCTGGGGTGAAGCGGTCAAGGCCATCGTCGTGCGCAAGGGCGAGGTGACGCCTGAGGACCTAATTGCCTTCGCTAGGGCGCGCATCGCCGGCTATAAGGTGCCCAAATCGGTCGATTTCATCGAAATGCTGCCGCGCAATGCCAGCGGCAAGATTCTCAAGAAGGAATTGCGCGCACCTTTCTGGCCCGAAGGTGGCCGCCAGGTCGGCTAAGCCGCGATCAGAAAAACGCTGTCACTGCCGCCGAGAAATAGGCGGTTGTTGCTCCTGCAGGCGCATTCGGTGCCCGGCGCAGTATCCCGCGGCGCAGGAAAAGATCGGCATTGTTTCGCCGCGCAGCCGCGCCGGCACCAGCCAGTGGCGCAGCCGCGTATCGAATTCATAACCGGCAAAGCCACCAGCCCGACCGGTCGGATCGCGCACGCCGCTGGTGGCAAAGGCATCGCTGGCGCTGGCTGCCCACATCGCCCGCGCCAGCACATGGCCATCGCTGCGCGGCGACGGTGCCACCTCCAGCCGCAGCGCTGCCGTCACGAAATTGCTGCGTCCCATGGCGCCGAGCAGCGCGCCAGGCGAAAAATCGGCGCGGCGCATACCAAACAGCGTGTCGAAACGGGTATAGCGCCCGCCCGGCCGGTCACCCGAGGCGAAATCAAATTCGGCCGCCAGCCGCGGATGCCAGCGGCCGGCGAAGCTGTAGCCCGCATCGGCGTGTACAAAGCCCGCTGCCACAGCCTGCAACGGCAGGGCCGCTGCTAGGCCGTTTCGCGTATGGCCCCATTGCCAGGCCGCCTCGATCTCACCATCGAAGTCGTTGGCGACGGGGTCGACCAGCAGGCGTGCGTCGATCGTCGTCAGGTCGCGGTCGCGGGTCGGCCGGCCGGGCGCGTCGCGCTCAGCGAAACGGAACAGGCTGGCATCGGCATGCACCGGCCCGAGGACGTGATCGACGCTGACGATGCCGCCCCATAGCCGGGTATCGAAGCTTTCGCGATCGAGCGCGAATCGATTGTTACGCACGTCATCAAAAGCATTGGGCAGCCGCTGCTGGGGCAGCACATAGATGATGGTCGCCTGCGTCCCCGGCCGCACGCTGATATCGGCGCGCAGCCCGGTGTAGCCGTTGGTGGTGTTGCGATAATCATCGGCCGCGATTAGCCGCCGCGACCCGAGGTTGAGCACCATGCGCCCGGCCGTTACGATCAACCCGCTGCCCGCGCCGAGCACCGGCCCCAGATCGGCGACGGCATGCACATTCACCGGTTCGAGGACATTGACCTCGCCGGTGCCCGCGGCGCTGCCGGGGCGCACGGTATAGCTGCGCGAATCCCAGATTTCGCCGACAAGGCGCAGCGGACCGCTGCCGATTTCGGCGCGGATGACGGAGCGCAGGCTGAGCAGATCCTCGTTCGCCATGAAACCCGGGCGGATCTGGTCATCGATGCTTTCGATGCGCGTGCGGACATTGGCCGAAAGGTGCAGCCAGCCGGGGTCGCCGATGGCCGTCTGCAGGGGCGTCGGCGCTGCAACCGCCGGGACGGCAGTCATCAGCAGCAGCCAGGCGCAGGGTCGCAGCATCACCGGCGTGCTTGCCCCGCCCGGCGCTCCGATACAAGCCAGCCCCTCCCACCTCTCGCAGCTTTCATCGCGGCGCCGGTTCGCGGAAGACTGGCGGCGTCGATTGAAAGGACCCAGCATGACCAACAACCGCCAATGGCTTTTGCGCGCCCACCCGCGCGCGCGGCCGTTCCAGGATGGCGATTTCGAGCTGGTCGACAGCCCGCGCCCGGTGGCAGCGCCCGGGCAAATATTGTTGCGCACCCGCTGGCTGGGCTTCGATCCGGCGCAAAAGGGCTGGGCTGAGAATGTCGCCGATTATGTCGCGCCGATGCACCTCGGCGATGTCATGCGCGGGTCGGGAATCGCCGAGGTGGTCGAAAGCCATAACCCGCGCTTTACGGTGGGGGACATGGTCGCCGGGCTGGTCGGCTGGACCGAATGGCTGGTCAGCGACGGGTCGGGACTCGAGAAATGCCACGCCAGTCTGCCGCCGACTGCGATGCTGTCGATCCTAGGCACCACCGGCATGACGGCGTGGTGCGGGCTTTTCAAGCTGGGGCAGCCGCGCCCGGGCGATACGGTCGTGGTATCGGGTGCAGCAGGCGCGACCGGATCGCTCGTCGGGCAATTGGCCAAGATCGCTGGCGCGCGTGCCATCGGCATCGCCGGCGGAGCGGATAAGTGCCGCTGGCTCGTTGAAGAAGCCGGTTATGACGCCGCCATCGATTACAAGAACGAAGATGTCCAGGCACGGCTGAAGGAACTGGCCCCCCGGGGCGCCGATGTGGTGTTCGACAATGTCGGCGGGCCGATCCTCAATGCCATGCTGGGTCAGATCGCGACCGGCGCCCGCGTGGTCATTTGTGGCGGCATCAGCCGCTATGAACTGGGCCAGATGCCGGCGGGGCCGCAAAATTATTTCAACCTGGTCTTCCGCCGCGCTTCGATGCACGGCTTCATCGTCCTCGACATGCTCGATGA
>JBMOFG010000231.1:0-4145 GCA_049314415.1 Polymorphobacter sp. | reverse complement strand
GGTGACGCGCGGCTGCATCAGTACGGCGCCGACAACCAGCGTCAGCCCGTCGGTGACCGGCCCCGCTGCCGACAGTTCGATGCCGCGGTGGCGGACGTTGCCGAGTTCGCGAAAGATATTGGCTTCATCAGCGGCGAAATAGGGCTTTCGTACGTCGAACACGCCGGCAACGAGGCTGATGCCGCCGGGCCCCTTCCAGCGCAGCCCGGCATCGACCTGTGTCGTCAGGATCGCCGGCAGCGCTTCGGTGCGGTTGGCGGCACTGTCCGGCGCCAGACCGCTTTCTTCAAGACCCTTGGTGTAGCTGCCATAGAGCGCCAAGGCTTGGCTCAGTTCCATCGAGGCGGTGACGTTGGGCAGCCAGGCCTCGTCATCGGTGCGGGCCAGCGGCGCGCCGGGGCGATCGACGCGTTTGCGGTACCAGGTGCGCTGCAAACCGACGCTGAAGCCGCCAACGCCCTGCCAGCGGCCATCATAGGCGATGCCGGCGATGCCCTGCTGCACGCGTTCGTCGGTCTGGGGCGCGAAGCTGAAGTCCGGTCGCGGACTATCGAGCACAGCCTCTACATCGGCACGCGGCAGGTCGAGCCGGGCACCGCCGCCATAGCGGCTGTCGCGCTGGCGTCCGCGCAGGGCGGCGTGGAGCGTATGCCGGCGTGTGCCGTCGGCAAAGGTACGGCTGAGGCGCAGTTCGCCACTGGTGCCGGCCAATGATTGCGGCGGGTCGCTGGTGATGCGCCGCACCGCTGTGCGATCAGCGCGCATCGCGGTGAAGTTCTGGGCATAGTTGCGGCTGCTGTCCGACGTCGAGCGGAACAGGCCAGCCGCGAGTTGCCAGCCGGGTCCGAGCCCGGCCTTGGTCAGCGCGCCGTAATGCTGGACAGTGTTGCGCTGGTCGGCCCATTCGGGGCCAGGAAAGCGGCGGCGTGCAACTTCGGGCGGCAGGAAGGCGCCTTCGGGCGTGTAAAGCGGGGTGGCTTCGCGATTGTACAGGTCAACGCGGCTCCAGAACGGGATTACCTCGATATCGGCGGCCGGCTTCCACCGCAGCGCCAGCGCATAGGAGCCGAAGAACGATTGGTTGCCCGCTGGCAGTTCATCGACAAAGCCCGCAACGCCGGCGACAAGGCTCAGCCTGTCCTTGACGAGCGGAATCTGTGCATCCAGCTCCAGCCGGCCACCGCCCCAGCTGTTGAGGCCGAGCATGGCGCTGAGCACGAAATCATTGCCGGCGGGGCGGATGCGGTAATCGACGATGCCGGTCGGCGCCGGGAACAGGTAATTCTGCGCGGTCAGGCCGACACGGACGACATTGCCCTGCACCAGCCGGTCGGTGAAGGCGGCGGGACGATCGAAATACAGCCCTTCCAGCCGGATGTTGTTGGCGGTGACCGGCGAGAAGCCGCGAACATCGGTGCCGCTGTACAGGCCGACGCGTTCATTGCCGATGCTGGTGCCAAAGGCATCCTCGGCGTTGGCAGCGGCATTGTCGGTGACCCGCTGGGCGAGCGCCGGCTGGGCCAGCGCGAGGCTAGCCGTTGTCAGGATCGAAGCGCGGCACTGTCTCCAGAGCGTCGGGGCCAAAGGGTTTCTCGCTGAACAGGAAGCCATAGTAATACGCACGCAACCGGGTGTGATAGGCGCGGATGCGCTGTTGATAGGCTAGTTGGGCGGTTACATCGGTCCCTGCCATCGCCGCCATCGCCTGGGCGAGGCCGGCGGGGGGCAGCAGCCAGCCGATTGCACGCGCAAGCTCGGCACGGCGGGCAATGCCATCGCGATAGGCCCGCGATTCGGCCGCCACGTGCAGATCGCCAAGATGCTGGAAGGCATAATACCATTTCCAGCTGAAGGTCGACGGCACGTCGCCATGCGCGGCGAGTTCGGGATACAGGGCCAGAAAACGCTGCATCGTCGCGGCCTTGGGCCGGTCCCAGCCGGCGTGGACATCCTCGCGGTTCTCGCGGGCGAGTGCGGCACCATCGGGGACGGCGACAGCGGCGTTGATGGCGAGGTTGGCGGCGGCGGGCGCCACCAGCGTCAGCGCGAACCAGATCGCAGCGAGCGAAGCGGCATTGACCGACGACAGCAATCCACGCCGTGCGACGAGCAGGATGACGACCGTCCAGAACGCGACGACGAGCATTATCAGCCCGGCAAAGGCCAGCCCGCGCGGCAGGCTGGCGCCCGATACTATCGCGCCGATCGCGAACGGCACCAGCAACGCCAACATCACGCCAGCGACGCGCACGGCAATACGCGGTAGCCACAGCCGCTGCCGGGCGAATGGTAGTGCCGACAGCGCATGGAACCGACCCGCCTCGCGTTCACCGGACCACAGATCATGAAGGAGCGCGATCAGCACCAGCGGCGCCAGGTAGACGGCCACAAAGGCGAGATCGAAACGGCAGGGCAGCGCCAATTCGGGGTTGGCCGCCTCGTTCTCGTAAATCTGGCCTTCGAGCGCCAGCGCTCGAACGCGCAGCATCGCCGGCGCGATGTCGCGACTGCCCAGCGCGGCGAAGGCCAGGTCCGATGGCGGGTTCCATGTCGGCTGAAAGCCGTAATAGGCAGCATCGCCGGGGTCCTTCACAAAGGCCTTGAGCGCGGTGGTTTCCGCCGGCTGGCCCGCCAGCATCCGGTCGATGGAACCGCGATCCCGAGCGACGCTGGCCAGCCCCAGGGCGACACTGGCGGCGGCGCACAGCGCCAGCAGCACAAGGGCCACCAACGCGGCACGGCTGCGGCCCAACAGCCAGGCTTCGCGCACAATGTCGCTCATGCACCGGCCCCCGACAGCCGGCGCGCGGCAAGCCCGAGCAGCGCCAGCGACGCTGCCAGCCAGAGCAACAACTGGAGGAGCGCAGGCAGCATCGCTTTCGCGCGTGCGCCTGCCCCAGGCGGCGCAAAGTGGAAATCGGGGATCGTTTTCCAGAAATCGGCCGAAATGCGAGTCCGCCCTTCGGCGATGGGATCCTTGCTGCGCGCCGCATCATCGGCGCTGCTCACCGCACTTGCCTGCAGCCCGTTGAGGCGTTGCACCATCGCATAGCGATAGGCTTCGGCATCGGCCATGAAGGCGAGGTGTGTGCCGAGATCGGTGGCGGCGCCCACCATCGAGACGCGGCGCACGGCCAGTGCCGGGCTGAACACGCCCAGCGACGCCAGTTGCGCCGACTGGGCAATCTGGATCGCGTCGGCGCGGGCGGCATAGGTCTTGAACAATTGCGAGGTGAGGCGTTCACCTTCCTGCCCCAGTACACCACGATAATTGAACGGCAGATCTTCGGTACGGGTCACGCCGTACTTCTTCAGCAGCGCCGCCTTGAACGCCGCGAAATGCGGGTCATCGGGGTTATGGGCATCGCCCATGCGGCGCAGATCGGCAGCGATGGCGAGTTCGGTATCGACCCGGCTGGGCAGCGGCGCGGCGATGCCGGCCCAACCCGCGGCGGCGCGCGGCACCAGCACGACAATGATCGCCCACAGCGTGATCAGCGTCACCAGCGACCCCTGGGCGCGACGCGACAGCGCCGATACGGCGACGATGCCCATGACCCAGACCAGCAGATAGAGCCCATAGCCGAGCGCGGTCAGCGCCGCGATCCCGCTTTCCCCCGGATGCCGGGCGGCGGCCCAGCCCAGCGCCACCAGCGCCGGCAGCAAAGCCAGGAGCGCGACAGCGGCCAGTGCCAGCACCTTGCCGCCCAGGATGGCGGACGCGCCGGCGCCATGGGCCGACAGGGTGCGCAACGTACCGCTTTCGCGTTCGCGGGCAACGCTGGCAAACCCCAGAAAGACCAGCAGCAGCGGTGCCAGCGTCTGGAGCACGAACGCCGGGGTCAGTTGGCCAAAGCGTACCAGATCGGACGATTCGCGCGCCGCGCCGAAGGTCGCACTGTTCTGGCGATGGCCTTCGAGGAACAGCAAGGTGCCAGTGAAGCTGTCGACGCCGGGATCAAAGGCCGCCAGCGGGCCGACCGGGCGCACGGCATAGGTGCCGTAATGCACCATGCGGTGCGGGTGCCGGTTCGGCTGGGACTTGAACTGGGCATCGGTGGCGACCTGGGCTTCGGCGCGAGCCCTCGCCGCGGTTGCCATCTGGGTGGCCGATGTGACGGCGGCAATGCCGGACAGCAGCAGCA
>JBMOFG010000230.1:0-4176 GCA_049314415.1 Polymorphobacter sp. | reverse complement strand
ACCGCGCCAATTTCGGGCCTTTCCAGTTCGATTACCTGCGTGTCGTCGAATTCCCGGGCTATGCCAGCTTCGCGCAAAGCTTTGCCGGCACCTTGCCTTATTCGGAAAGCATCGGCTTTCTTGCCGACAATCGTGACGCCGACGCGATCGATTATGTCACCTATGTCACCGCGCACGAGGTCGCCCATCAATATTGGGGCCACCAGCTCGTCTCCGCCGACATGCAGGGCGGCACCGTGCTGGTCGAAACCATGGCGCAATATTCGGCGATGATGGTGATGAAAAAGCGCTACGGCGAAGACAAGATGCGCCGGTTCCTGAAGTACGAACTCGACAATTATCTGCGCTCGCGTGGCGGCGAGGCGATCGAGGAACTGCCGCTGCAGCGCGTCGAGAACCAGGGCTATATCCACTATCGCAAGGGTGCGGTGGTCATGTATCTGCTCGCCGACCGGCTCGGCGAGGACCGTGTCAACGCTATGCTGCGCGACCTCATCGCCCGCTACCGCTTCAAGAGCCAGCCCTATGCCCGCTCGCTCGATCTGGTCGACGGGCTGAAAAGCATCGCCCGCGACGCCGCCGAACGGCAATTGGTTGCCGATCTGTTCGAACGCATCACCATCTATTTGTTCGAGGCAAAGGACGCCGTAATCTCGAAACTGCCCGATGGCCGCTGGCAGACCAAGCTGACGGTTTCGGCAATCAAGAATTATGTCGACGGCAAGGGCCAGGAGACAGAGGCGCCGTTCAGCGACACGATAGATGTTGGCGTCTTCGCGGCACGCCCGGGCATTGGCGCCTTCAGCAAGGCCGATGTCGAACTTATCGAACGCCGGCCGGTCGTCACCGGCACTCAGGTCATCACGCTGGTGACAGAGCGCGAGCCCGCCTTTGCCGGGATCGACCCCTATAATAAATATGTCGATCGCAACTCCGACGACAATGTCGTCGCTGTTACCCGGGCCAAGGCCTCCGGCACCGCCAATTGACCGTTATTTGGGGGCCATCCTGTGCCCCCGAATGGCGCTCCAACCGCCCCGGAACGGCTCGGCTCGCCCCCGCATCGCGAAGTTTTAGCGCGATTCCGCGCCCTGACCGGCGCGCGAACCCGGGCTGAAACGCCCCCGAACCCCGGGCCACCCGTCGCCTCGCCCGTGCTGAGCCCTTTCTGCGGCCTATGCGGCGGGTGCAGTTGCGGTGTTTCGGCCCTAGCCATTCGGCTTTTCACGACCTAATCTTTGGCTATCGTTCTGCACGCACCGCTCTGAAAGCACCGCCCATGACCCGTCTTGTCACCCATGATCTCGCGGTACGGCCGACCCGCAATGAACAGGCGGCGCAGGATTTCACCTCTAGCCTGCGCGGGCACGTGCTCAATCACATGGCCGCGACCCTCAAGACCCGCTATGAAAACACCATCGCACCGCGCCTTGCCGAGCCCCCCGGCGATGGCCGCGCCGTCCATGCCGCCATCCGGCCCGACACATATTTCCGCTTTTATTCCGCTTTGCGCATCGGTGCACAGGAGATGGTGTGGGCCAGCGTCAATGATGCCGTCCACCGCGATGCCCCGCGGCTGGTGCAAGCCGCCCGCGCGCTGGCCGCACGCGGCACCGGTTCGCTTACCCTTGATTCGGCCCTTGCAGTGCCGCGCAGCGTCTCGGCGATCGATGTCCACCATATGCCCGGCAGCTACAGCGCCGAAAGCGGCTCCGACGATCTGACCGCCGGTGCCACATACGAGAATGGCCTGTCGGTGTTTTCCTTTGGGCTGATGGGCAAGAACCTCGACGATATCGGCGAATCGAGTGCCTTCTGGCTGCGCCAGACTCACCCCGAATTCGCGCCAAAGGCCATTCTCGACCTTGGCTGTTCGGTCGGCCACCAGACCCTGCCGTGGAAACGCGCCTACCCCGATGCGCAGGTCACCGGCATCGATGTGGCCGCGCCGTGCCTGCGCTATGCCCATGGCCGGGCGCAGTCACAGGGGGTCGACGCGCACTTCGTGCAGGCCAATGCGACGGCGCTGCCCTGGCCCGATGCCAGTTTCGACCTCGTCTATTCGTCGATGTTCCTCCACGAACTGCCGCTCAAGGACATCAAGGCAGTGTTCGCCGAGGCGCGCCGCGTGCTCAAGCCCGGCGGGTTGATGCTGCATTATGAACTGCCGCCCAACAACCAGCTGTCGGCCTATGACGGTTTCTATCTTGATTGGGACTGCTGGTACAATAACGAGCCCTTCTACAAGGGCTATCGCGATCAAGACCCGGCGGCGCTGTGTGCCGAGGCCGGCTTTGCCGCGGATGGTTTCTTCCAGACGGTGGTCCCCTCGCTGGCCTGGTATGGCGAAGCGGCGGTCGCGCACGCGCTAAAGGGCCCGGCACAGGTCGGCGGCAACACCGGGCGGCTCGCCGATGGCGTGCAATGGTTCGTCTATGGGAACTGGGCATGACCATGGCATCCGGGGAGGCCTCGGGCGACTCGCGCGGCGTCAAGCCGCAGGTCTTCGACGACCCGGCTATCGATGCATTGGTCAAGATGCTTCTCGAACTGGCCAGCGAAAGCTGGGTTACCCGGGCGCGGCTGGCCGCACTTGAAGCCAAGGTCGGCTCGGTCGAGGATATGGTGCTGCCCGCCGCCGCCGAGGCGCAACTCGTGGCGGAGCGCGACGCGTTCGTCAAAAAGCTGTTTGGCGTGCTGGAACGCTGATACCGGAGCCGTGTCGCTGGGGCAGGCTAACAGGGGTGGGGCGACGGTGCCGGCCCGCTGAAGCATCAGCTGCTGCTACGGCAAGCGCAGCATCTGGTCCTTGTCGACGTCGTGGCCCTGCCAAAGACGCCGCTCAGCGCTGCTTCGGTCCCTCCCGCCCACATCAGTGCGTTGGTGGTGCAGCATTGCCCGGGCTGCGCCATGCTGCGCCCCGTAGCGCCAGCGGCTTCATGCCAGCAGGGCGCGCGCCGCTGCGGCGACCCGCGCATCGCCCGCCGCGACCACCCGGCCGTCGCTGCCATGGCGCAGCGCTGCCCCGGCCCAGTCGGTCATCACGCCGCCGGCGCCGGTTATGACCGGGACGAGCGCCGCCCAATCATGAACCTTCAGCCCGGATTCGACGACAAGGTCGAGGTGTCCCGAGGCGATGAGGCCGTAATTATGGCAATCGCCGCCAAACAGGCTGTCCGCAACCTGGCCACGCAGCGCATCGACGCGCGGGATGTCGCCGGCATCGAACAGGAACGGCCCGGTGGTGCCGAACCGGGCCGCGCCCAGCTCTGCACAGGCGCGGACATGGGCGCGTTGGCCATTCAGCGTTGTGGGATGGTCCACGCCGCTGACCCAGCGATCCCCGATGATGCACTGGTCGATGAGGCCCAGTACCGGCACCCCATCCTCCATCAGAGCAATCAGCGTGCCGAAGATCGGCCGGCCGGCAATAAAGGCACGGGTGCCATCGATGGGATCGAGCACCCAGATGCGGCGCGCATCGGCGCGGTCATCGCCATATTCCTCGCCGATCACGCCGTCATGCGGGCGATGCTCGGCAAGCAGGACGCGAATGGCGGCCTCCGCCTCGCGATCGGCGATGGTGACGGGAGAGAAATCTTCCTTGGTCTCGACGAGAAAGGGGCGGCGGAACCACGGCCGGATCACCGCGCCGGCGGCATCGGCAAGGGCATGGGCGAGGGCGATATCGTCGGGTGCCATATCAATATTTCCAGTCATCCAGGGCTTGACCCGGGATCCAGCTTTTCTTTGCGGCCGTCCAAAGCAAGCTGGGTCCCGGGTCAAGCCCGGGATGACAGCGCCAGATCACAGCCCCAATTCCTGCAGGATCGCCGCCCTGTCGGCATCCAGCCCCGGCGCTGCCGGGCGTACCGCCGGGTCGACATGGCGCGACAGCTTGACCGGGTTGCCCGCCGCTAGCAGCGGCGTGCCATCGGGAAACGCCGTTTCGATTACCATGCCGCGGGCCCTGACCTGCGGGTGCGCCAGCGCTTGCCCGACATCGTGGAGCGGACCACTCGGTACGCCGGCAGCTTCCAGCCTCGGCAGCCAATGCGCTGCCGGTGCCGTCATCAGCGCCGTTTCGAGGATCGTCGCGATGGCATCGGCCGCCTCGGTGCGCAGCGCCTTGCTGGCAAAGCGCGGATTGGCCTTGAGCGCCCCCAGGTCGAGCGC
>JBMOFG010000229.1:0-4189 GCA_049314415.1 Polymorphobacter sp. | reverse complement strand
TGGCTGCCAGCGCTGTCGATCGGAATGGCCTGCCTGTGGATCGCCGCCGGGCTGACGCTGGTTACGGGCTATGATTATCTGCGTGTCGGCCTGAAGCACATGGCGTGACGCACCTGTCGTGAAGAAGCGATCATGATCACGCTGCTGTACTTTGCCTGGGTGCGCGAACGCATCGGACGCGACGAAGAACGACTGGCCCTGCCTGCCGATGTCCGCACGGTCACCGACCTGCTCGATTACCTTGCCACTTTGTCGCATGGCCATGCAGCCGCACTAGCCGACCGCAGCGCCATCCGGATCGCCATCGATGAAGACTTTGTCGGCAGCGATGCCGCCATTGCCGGCGCGCGCGAGATCGCTATCTTCCCGCCGGTTACCGGGGGATGATCACGACCCGCGTCCAGGCCGAAGTCTTTGACGCCGGGGCCGAAGCTGCGGCACTGGCGACCGGACGCAGCGACATCGGTGCGATCGTCAGCTTCACAGGGCTCGTGCGCGCCGATGATGGTCTCGCCGCGCTGACGCTGGAACATTATCCGGCGATGACAGCGCGCCAGATCGCCGCCATCGCCGCCGAAGCCTGGGCACGCTGGCCCCTGCTCGGCGGCACCGTCATCCACCGTGTTGGCCAGCTGTTGCCCGGTGACCCGATCGTGCTGGTCGCCATTGCCAGCGCGAATCGCGGCGCAGCCTTTTCGGCAGCCGAATTTCTGATGGACTGGTTGAAGACCCGCGCCCCCTTCTGGAAGCAGGAAGACCGCGGTGACGAGCGGCGCTGGGTCGCCGCACGGGCCAGCGACGACGCAGCCGCAGCGCGATGGGAGAAACCATGAAACCTGTCCTCTACCAATATTGGATTTCCCCCTATTGCGACAAGGTGCGCCGCGCCATGACGCTGAAGGGCATCGCCTGGGACATCGTTGAAATTCCCGTTCTGCCACCCGGGAAGTTCAAACATATAAGTCCGACGGGCAAGTTTCCGGCAGTGGATTTTGGTGGCACCATCATCGTCGATTCGACCGATATCATCCGCCATCTCGACAGGCTGGCCCCCGAGCCGCGCCTCGTTCCCGCCGATCCGCGCGACCGTGCCGACGCGCTGATCCTTGAAGACTGGGCGGATGAAAGCCTGTATTTCTTCGACCTGACAATGCGCAGTTGGCCGCAGAATGCCGCCAGCTTCGTCGATGACCTGCTGCATATGGAAACCGGCCTGAAGAAATCGATCATGGGCAGGTTCATTCCGGGCGCGCTTTCCAAGGTTGCAAAAACGCAAGGTCTGGGCCGCAAGTCGGTGGCACAGGTCACGGCAGAACTGGCCCGCCATTATGACGGGCTGGATGCCAAGCTGACAGGCCGCAACTGGCTGGTCGGCGACATCATAAGCATCGCCGACATCGCGGTGCGCGCCATGGTTTTCGTGCTGGATCGCACCATCGAGGGCAAGGCGCTGCACGATGCGCGGCCGGCCATGACGGCGTGGGCGGCACGGGTGGATTCTGCAACGCTATAAGCCGGCATCAATCGACCAGCGTATGACAGGCTCCTTTTGGGCGGCGGTAGCCGGATCGATCATCACCGCCGCTATCTTTGATGTTGATTTCGGGCTTGGCACATGACCGGGGCGAAGCCTTGGTTTGATCCGGGGCTTGATCGGAAGGGTTGCCGTCGATGCCGACAATTGCCCCGACCAACGCGCAAGCGATGGCCGGGGCTGATATCATGCCGGCATTCAGGCCAGAATTGACCGAAGCGAACCGCTGAATATCTGGTCCTTGATCGCTAGGCGCAGCTTTTTCAACCGCGCGAGCCGGATTGCATCAGGAATTCGTTTCGAGACTTCGGCCGAAATTGCCGCGTCGAGCCGGCTTTTCATGACAGCCAGGCGGTACAGGTCGATGCTGGACATTTTACACTCCCAACGATGGTTTCATCGATCGGGCAGCGATTGCCGGGATATTTTGCAATGTCGGCGGCACCGGTTACCCGATGCGGTCCGACATCACGATCTTTTGATCGCCAGAGGGGCCCGTCCCGCAGACCATATAATCATGACAAAAATGTAATGATACAACCCCGATCTGGCGTTTTTGCGACGAACCGAGGCGCCGCCATGCTTTCGAGGGTCAGACAGCTCCCGGCCGGCGCGTCGCGGGCGGCAACGGCTGACTGCCAAAATCGAGCACCGATTGCGAAATGACATCACCCAGCACATCGACGATCAACCGCAAGCGGCGATGCCGAGTCGAAAAGGTCAACCGAAAGGTACCGAGATCATCATCCACCCCGGCTTCAACCGAGGCGGCGATTGCACCGGCCTTGAGCAGCGGCTGGACGTCGCCAGCGGCGAGGTTCAGCCCGGCGGCAATGGTTTCAGCGGGCACGGTGAAGGCGCTGGCGCCATCGGCAATCTCGATCATTGCCGTGCTTTGGCGGCTGGCCCTGCCCGGCGCAAGCTGTTAGGGCGGCGGGGCGGTCAGAGGATCGGGCGATCGCCGCCAAGAACGTCGCAAGACCGGATTGGGGGAGGAAAGTCCGGGCTCCACGGAACGCGGTGCCGGGTAACGCCCGGCGGGGGCGACCCCAGGGACAGTGCCACAGAGAGCAGACCGCCGATGGGCGTCCTTCGGGGCGAGACAGGCAAGGGTGAAAGGGTGCGGCAAGAGCGCACCGCGCGACGGGTAACCGAAGCGGCATGGCAAACCCCACCGGGAGCAAGACCGAATAGGGACGGCACGAACCTTCGGGTTCAGGGCAGGAACCGGCCCCGTCGTCCGGGTTGGTTGCTTGAGGCGCCGGGTAACCGGCGTCCTAGAGGAATGATCGTCCAGGGGTGCAAACCCCAGACAGAACCCGGCTTACAGATCCTCTGACCGTATCGCCTGGCGCGACAAGATTAACCCGCAGCACACAAAGGAAACGAGCACACAGCACAATTCGCCGCCCGGCTACTGAGCAAGGCGACACACGCTCCTGCGCTCCGGCTCCGCAGAGACGGAAGCGGCCGTCACGGCCACGGACGCCAATCCGCCCGCTCAGCCCCCAACTCGGCCAGCGTTGGCGCCGAAAGCCGCGCGCCAGCCCCTCAGCCAGCACCCCGGCTTCCGCTGCCACTCCGGTCCCGACACCAGCGTTCGCCGCCAGCCGGGCCCATAACCACGCCTGGCGCGGATTCGCCCCAACGCCGTGTCCGTTGGCCAGTGCCTTGGCAAGCGCCAGTTGCGCCGGCGCATAACCGCGATTGGCGGCGCGCAGCCACCAGCCGACCGCCACGGCGGGATCGGCAGCACGGCCCTGCCCCTTGGCAGCCATCACCCCCAGCACGGTTTCGGCAATCGCCGAGCCGCGATCAGCCAACGGGCGTAAGTGCAGGCGCGCAGCGCGGTAATCTAGAGCGGCATAGGCAGCCATGCCAGCATCAAGCGGTGTCATCAAATCGGCCGTCACCGCCGTCACCCTGGCCGGCGCAGCCGTTGCCAGTAGGATCGTCACCAAGATACGCCACATCGCCATAACCACTCTCTTGCTTTCATGCCAACATAAGGATTGCAGCCGCATCCGTCACCCCGAACGCAGCAGCGCGACACCGGCATCGCGTTCGAACAGATAGAGCAACACCCGCGCCGCCTGACCGCGCGGCCCGTCGAGCCCGCCATCACGATCGAGCAGCAGCTGTGCATCATCGCGCGCCATGGCGACGAATTTCGCTGTACGTTCCGGGTCCGCGAGACGAAACGCTGCTTCGCCCGACTGGCGATGCCCCAGAACTTCTCCGGCACCGCGCAACGCCAGATCTGCCTCGGCGATACGAAAGCCGTCATTGGTCTCGCGCATCAGCTTGAGCCGGGCCTTGGCAGTTTCCGACAGCTCGGGCCCGCGCAACAACAGACAGACCGAGCGCCCGCTGCCCCGCCCGACCCGCCCGCGCAGCTGGTGCAACTGGGCGAGGCCGAAGCGTTCCGCCGCCTCGATGATCATCAACGTCGCATTGGGCACATCGACGCCGACCTCGATCACCGTCGTCGCCACCAGCAGCCCGAGCCCGCCTCCGGCGAAATCGGCCATCACCGCATCCTTTTCGGCTGGCTTCATGCGGCCATGCACCATGCCCACGGTCGGCCCGAAGCGCGCCTTGAGTTCGGTAGCGCGCAATTCCGCCGCGGCTTCATCACCATTTTCGCTGCCTTCA
>JBMOFG010000228.1:0-4190 GCA_049314415.1 Polymorphobacter sp. | reverse complement strand
GGCCGGCGCTGGCATTGGTCGCTTCGGTCGCCAGCGCAGCGGCAATGCGGGTCAAGTCTCCGGTCTTGGCCTCAGCATCGGCCGCCGTCGCCTGTGCTACAGTGGCCGCCGCCTGCGCTGCGCGCCAGCGTGCGAACAGCAGGGCGGCTTCGGCCATCTTCAACTGGTCTGACAACGCGCGATAACGTTCGGCGGCCTTGGCCTGACGGCGCAGCGATCCAGCCTGCGCCTCCAGCCCGCGCACGACATCATCGAGCCGTTCGACATTGACCCCGGCAGCACGCAGGCGAATTTCTGCTTCACGCCGCCGCACGTGGAGGCCAGCGATACCAGCGGCTTCTTCGAGCAACATGCGGCGCTCGGCCGGCTTTGCGGCGATAATCGCGCTGATGCGCCCCTGCCCAACGATAGCCGGCGAATGGGCTCCTGTTGCGCTGTCGGCGAACAATAGCCGCACATCCTGCTGCCGCGTATCGCGCCCGTTGACTTGATAATCAGATCCGGCGCCGCGCTCGATGCGCCGCGACACTTCGATCTCTTCGCCTGCGGCGCCGGCCAATGCCAAGGTCACCTGGGCAAAACTGCGCGATGGCCGCGCGCCGGTGCCGGCGAAGATGACATCGTCCATGCCACCCGAGCGCATCGATTTCGGGCTGGCCTCGCCCATCACCCAGCGCAGCGCTTCGAGCAGGTTGGACTTGCCGCAGCCATTGGGGCCGACAACACCGGTGAGCCCGGGTTCGATGCGCAACTCGGTCGCCTCGACGAACGATTTGAAGCCCGCGAGCCTGAGCCGCCGGAACTCCACGCCGCCTAGCGCTCCCCGCGTCGGGTCATGGCGCTAACGCCGCCTGCAATTTCGGTTCGAGCGCGGCCCAATCGAACACATCGTCCAGATATTGGCCGTTGAGGATGAAGCCCGGCGTGCCGGTAACCTTGTAGGTCTCCACAGCCGCCTGCCTAATTTCAACCAGCAGGTCAGCCTGTACCCTGTCACCGACACAGGCGTCGAAGCGCGCCCGCGACATGCCGAGCGTGGCGGCATAGCTGTCCAGCTTGCCCGTCACCGCCAGCGCCGCGATTTGCTTTTCGGCCGGCAGCGCAGCAAGGCGCTTTCTGTCATCTTCGCTCAGCGTCGTGAAGGGCTGGGTCCATTGCGGCTGGTCCGGGTAAAAACTGTTCAGCGCCGAAAAGAAGCTCTTGGCGTTGCCCGAACAGCGCGCCACCAGCGCCGCGCCCATATCGGGGCCGTTAAGTACGAAATTGCGATATTCATAACTGACCTTGCCGCTGGCCACATAAGTGCCGAGCAGGCCGCGCATCGCCCCGCCATGAAATTCGCGGCAGTGTGTGCAGGTCAGCGAGCCATATTCAACCAGCTTTACCCGTGCTGCCGGATTGCCGCGGCGAAAGCCGCCTTCGGGGGTGACGGCGTAGGTTTCCACCCAATTCGCGGCAGCGGCCCGGGCCGGCACTGCGGCCTTAGGGCGGGCTGCGGCTGCGGCCTTCGGACCGGTCGCTGCTGCGGCCATGCCGCTGGCCAGCGTAAGCACCACCATGCCGATGCGCAGGGCGGCCGCCATCACTGCAGCGCCGCCTGCAACTTGGGCTCCAGACCCTGCCAGTCATAAACGGCTTCCTGCACCACGCCATTGATAATAAATCCGGGCGTACCGGTCAGCTTGTAGGTGTCGGTGGCCTGTTTGCGCAGCGCGATCAACTTGTCGAGCGCTCCCTTGTCGGCAAGGCACTGGTCAAACTTGGCGCGCGGCATGCCGCGGGTACGGACATAACCATCCAGCTTGCCAATTTCCGCCAGCGCAGCGATCTGTTTGTCTTCGGGCAAAGCCGACAAGCGGGCGCTGTCGGCCTCGCTCATCTTCCCGAACGGCTCGGTCCAGCTCGCCTGGTCCTTATAGAAGCTATCGAGCAGACCGAAGACCGGCTCCGCCCCCTGGCATCGGGCGAGGATCGAGGCGGCATAGTCGGGGCCGTTCAGCACAAAGTTGCGAAATTCATAGCTGACATTGCCCGATGCAACATATTTGGCCTTGATGGTCTCGAACGCCGCGGCATGGAAATCTCCGCAGTGCGGGCATGTCAACGAGGCAAATTCGAGCAGCTTGACCTTGGCATTAGGGTTGCCGAGCCGGAAACCGCCCTCGGGCGTGGCGACAATGACGCTCAACCAGTCGGTGGCACCCGCCGGCCCGGCCGGCGCTGTCGGCGCGCCAGCAGCGGTCGCTGCAGGTGTTGCCGGGCCGGCCGGCTTGTCACCACAGGCTGTCAGCGTCAGCGCAAGCGCCAGGCCCAGCATCGTCGAACGCGAAATCGTCATCAATAACCCTTCATGCGGCCACTGCGGACCCGTGGCATTGTTTTAGGCCAAGGCTGCCATGGTGAACAAGCCGGAACTGCGGGTCAACGCACCAGCGGCGGCCCGATACTCGCCGACAACGCCTGCGCCAGAGATTCAAGGCTGGCGCGCAGATCGGGATCAACGATGTCGCGCAGGGTCGATCGCGTTTCGGCCGACAATTCCACCGGTGTCGGCGTCGGCACAGCACGGCGCTGTGGCGCCATATCGGCATGGCGAAGCACGACTTTTGCCACCGCCGCATAACCGAGCAGGCGATTGACCCGCTCGATGACCTGGGGTTCGACATGCTTGAGCATCGGCGCCAGCGCCCCGGTGACAGCGACCTTCAACGTGCCGCCATCCTTTTTGCCGCGCGGAAAGCTCAATGATTCGGGTCGGCTGTGGCGGGCATATTGCGCGCCGACAATCTCCTCCCAACGCGCGACCAGCGCGCTCTGGGTGAAGCCGAAGCGCTTGAACGCCAGCCCACCGACCGCCGGCACCAGCTCGGCGACGGCGCGCGCACGGCGCGCGCGCTCGGGCGCTGCAGAATCGGGCTTTTTGGCCATGGCGCATTCCATGCCATAGGCGGCGCGTGACGGATACTGCGACTCGCCTGGAAATCTGGTATCGGGCCAATGCTCGTGATTTGCCATGGCGCGCGCTGCCGGGGGCGCCCGTGCCGGCCGATCCCGATTGGCCGTATCGCGTCTGGCTGTCGGAAATCATGCTGCAACAGACGACGGTGGCGACAGTGCAGGGCTATTTTGTCCGCTTCACCGCGCGCTGGCCCAACGTCGCGACGCTGGCGGCGGCTCATGACGCGGAAGTGATGCAGGCATGGGCCGGCCTTGGCTATTACGCCCGCGCCCGCAATCTGCTCGCCTGTGCCCGCGCCGTGATCGCATCACATGGCGGCCGCTTCCCCAGCGATGAAGCCATGCTGCGCACCCTGCCCGGGATCGGTGATTACACAGCCGCTGCCATCGCCGCCTTTGCCTTCGGCCGCCGCGCCATTGTCATCGACGGCAATGTCGAACGCGTCATCACCCGCCTCGCCGGCATCGACACCCCCCTGCCCGCGGCGCGGCCGGCGATTCGCGCCGTGCTCGAACGGCTGACCCCCGCCAACGCCGGCGATTTTGCACAAGGGCTGATGGATCTCGCCGGCAGCGTCTGCATGCCGCGCAATCCGCGCTGTGGCGATTGCCCGCTCGCCGCCGGCTGCCACGCCGCCGCCAGCCCCGATCCGACGCGCTGGCCGGTCAAGCCGGTAAAAAAGCCGCGCCCGCTGCGACATGGTTTCGCCTGGTGGATCGAGGCCGACGGCGCCGTGCTCACCGTCACCCGCCCGCCCAAGGGACTGCTCGGCGGCATGGTCGCGCTGCCATCGAGCGATTGGAGCGCCGCGCCCGATGCTACTCCGCCGCTGCCCGGCGACTGGATCGACATCGGTGCCGTTTCCCACGGCTTCACCCATTTCGAGCTGCTGCTGCAAGTGCGGGCGCTGCACCTTGCCGCGCGCGCGCCCCTTGCCGGAAACTGGCTGAACGTCGATGAGATGGCAAGCGTCGGCCTGCCGACGCTCTTCCAAAAGGCCGTCACGCTGGCGATGGCGCATCAATCAGGTGGGAATGCATAATGAGCGACCTTTTTTCCGACTGGAACATGCCCGAGGTCGGCATCACCGGCTCGCCGCTCGATCGCGCCGACCATCTGAGGCGCGATCCGGCGGCGATGATCGCCCTGCGTGCCCGCCCCGATGCGCGCTGGCTGGTGATGGATGACTTGAAGCCCGTGCTCACCCAGGGCGAAAAGCCCGATATCCTCT
>JBMOFG010000227.1:0-4194 GCA_049314415.1 Polymorphobacter sp. | reverse complement strand
TGCGTGCCGCCAAGGCGCAGACCTATCCGCTGGTCATCAAGGCGGACACGCAAGGCTCGGCCGAAGCCATTGCCGGGGCGGTCAACAAGATCTCGACTGACCTTATCAAGGCCAAGGTGCTGTTGTCATCTGTCGGCGGCATTACCGAATCGGACGTGACGCTGGCCAAGGCGAGCGGTGCGCCGATCATCGGCTTCAACGTCCGTGCCAACGCCAAGGCCCGCGAAATCGCCCAGCGCGATGGCGTTGCGCTCAAATATTATGATGTGATCTACGACCTGATCGACGATGTGAAGGCAGCAATGGCCGGCCAGCTCGGCCCCGAACTGCTCGAAAATGTCGTGGGCCGGGCAACGGTGCTTGAAGTCTTCCAGGCCGGCAAGACCGGCAAGGCGGCCGGTATCCGCGTCACCGAAGGCTTCATCAAAAAGGCCCTGCGTGCCCGCGTCATGCGCGACGATGTCATCATCTACAATGGCTCGATCGCATCACTGCGGCGGTTCAAGGAAGATGTTGCCGAGGTCAAGTCGGGCTTCGAATGCGGCATCACCATCGAAGGCTCTTCGGATGTGAAGCCGGGCGATATCGTCGAAACGTTCGAGGTCGAATCGCGTGAACGCACCTTGTAACGTCGCTGTGGCGCGGACCGCAGCCTGATGGTCCGCGCCGCGCCCGACGCGCAGGGCCGCTCGATCCGTCTGCAACGGATCGGTGAACAGGTGCGCCATGCCATTGCCGGGGTGCTGGGCCGCGGGGAGTTGCGCGACGAACTGTTGCAGCGCACGATCGTGTCGGTTTCCGAAGTGCGGGTGACCGCCGATCTGCGCCATGCGACGGTATTCGTGAAGGCCTTGGGTGGCGGCGATGATCAGGCCGTAGTCAAGGCGCTGGCTGCCCATGCCAAATATCTGCGCGGTGAAGTGGCCCGGCAGATGGTGACCAAATATACCCCCGACCTGCGGTTCCGCGCCGATGAAAGCTATGACGCCGGCGCGCGCATCGATGCCATCCTGCGGCGCCCCTCGATCGCCCGCGACCTCGAGCCCGAAGTGCGCTTGCCGCAGCTGACGGATGGCGATGACGACGACAGCGCGCAAGGCTGAGCTGTGCCAGCCGCTGGCGCGTGGCAGGCTTCGGCTTGAACCGCTAATCGAGGCACATCGCGAAGACCTGCGCGCCGCCTGCGCCCGCGACACACAGATTTGGGAGATTTATTCGATAAATCTGACCGGTGACGACTTCGACCCGGCGTTCACCGGCAAATGTGCCGGCGAGGGCGGACAATTCGCTTATGCGGTGCTCGTTGACGATGCCGTTATCGGCTGCACGAGCTGGTACGGCATTGAGCCGGGCAACCGCGCCGTCGCCATCGGCTACACTTATTTGGCTCCCGAAGTGCGGGGCAGTGATTGCAACTTGTCGGTCAAGGGCCTGATGATCGGCCATGCCTGGGCGGCGGGGTTCCACCGTATCCATTTCGACATCGACACCCGCAATCAACGGTCGCAGGCAGCGGTCCGCAAACTCGGTTGCAAGCCCGAAGGCGTGCTGCGTCACAACAAGGTGACCTGGACCGGCTTCCGGCGCGACACGGCGATCTTTTCGTTGCTTCCCGGGGAAGAATCGAACGCGCTCAAAGCGTATCTGTGACCCTCAACGGCTGGCTCATTCTCGACAAGCCGCTCGGCCTGTCCTCGGCGCAAGGCGTCGCGGCGGTGAAGCGCATCCTGCGCGGGGCCGGCATAAGGCCCGACCGCATCGGCCATGGCGGCACGCTCGATCCGCTGGCGACCGGGGTGCTGCCGATTGCGATCGGGGAGGCGACCAAGCTCGCCGGGCGGATGCTTGATGCCACTAAGGGCTATGAGTTTACCGTCAAATGGGGTGAAGCGACGAGCACAGAAGATGCCGAAGGCGAGGTGACCGGCCGCTCCGACACGCGCCCCGATGCCGCTGCCATCGCCGCGGTGCAGCCTCGTTTCACCGGGCCGATCGAACAGATACCGCCAGCCTATTCGGCGCTGAAGGTTGACGGCAAGCGCGCCTATGCCCTGGCACGGGCCGGAGAGACGGTCGAACTCGCCACCCGACACGTCACCATCCTCAAACTCGACCTGATCGCCGCCGACACCGACAGCGCGACCTTTGCCGCCACCGTATCGAAGGGCACCTATATCCGCAGCCTCGCCCGCGATATCGCGGTGGCGCTCGACACCGTCGGCCATGTGACGATGCTGCGCCGCACCCGCGCCGGGCCTTTCGGGCTGGATCAGGCGATTACGCTGGACAAATTCGATACGTTGGTGCAGGAGGCAGCGCTTGAACAGGTCATCCTGCCACTGATGGCGGGGCTGGACGACATCCCGGCTCTCGCTGTTGATCCCGACGAAGCGGCGGCACTCCGACAGGGGCGCAGGCTTTTCGGGCACCCTGCCAAACCCGGCACCTATCTCGCCTGCCACGGCTCTGTTCCCGTGGCGCTGGTCGAGATCGACCTTTCGGAGGTCCGGGTTCTGCGCGGGTTCAATCTTTAGCCGCATGAAGCAATTCATGGGCTTCAACCAAGGAGTATCCGATGTCGATTACCGCAGAACGCAAGGCCGACGTCATCAAGGGCAATGCCCGCGCCGCCAATGATACGGGTTCGCCCGAAGTCCAGGTTGCCATCCTTTCGGAGCGCATTGCCAATCTAACCGAACATTTCAAGACACATGCCAAGGACAATCACAGCCGTCGCGGCCTGCTTGTCCTCGTCAACAAGCGCCGCTCGCTGCTCGATTATCTCAAGAAGATCGACGGCCAGCGCTACACCGATCTCATCGCGAAGCTCGGCCTTCGCAAATAGTCCCCGAGCGGCCCCACTGCGGGGCCGTTCGTTTATCCGGGCTCGGCGATGGTCGCCGCGCCCGGGCCGCCGCAATTGGCGGAACTGCAGGCAAGCTTTCCGGCAATAGGGCCGGTTAGCTGATACGAAAGACGCAACATGTTCAAAATCCATCGCCAAGAAATCGAATGGGGCGGCCGCACGCTGACCCTTGAAACCGGCCGCATCGCCCGCCAGGCCGATGGCGCCGTACTCGCCACCTATGGCGAAACCGTCGTTCTGTGCGCCGTCACGGCCGCCAAGAGCGTCAAGGAAGGCCAGGATTTCTTCCCGCTGACCGTCCATTACCAGGAAAAATATTCCGCCGCCGGCCGCATTCCGGGTGGCTTTTTCAAGCGCGAGCGCGGTGCCACCGAGCATGAGACGCTGACCTCGCGCCTCATCGATCGCCCGCTGCGCCCGCTGTTTCCCGAAGGTTTCTATAACGAAATCAACGTGATTTGTCAGGTTCTCAGCTATGACGGCGAAAACGAAGCCGATATGGTCGCCATGGTCGCGGCTTCGGCTGCGCTGACCATCTCGGGCGTGCCTTTCATGGGCCCGATCGCTTCGGCGCGCGTCAGCTTCAACGATGGCGAATATATCCTCAATCCGACCAAGGCCCAGGTTGCCGAAGGCCGTCTCGATCTCGTCGTTGCCGGCACCTATGACGCCGTGATGATGGTCGAATCGGAAGCCAAGGAGCTTTCGGAAGATGAAATGCTCGGCGCCGTGATGTTCGCCCACCGCGGCATCCAGCCGGTGATCAAGGGCATCATCGCCCTTGCTGAAAAGGCAGCGAAGGACCCCTGGGAGCTCAACATCCCGGACAACACCGAGATGCTGGCCCAGATCAAGAAGGCCGTCGGCAAGGACGTCACCGCTGCCTACAAGCTGACCAAGAAGTCGGACCGCCAGCAGGCGCTGTCCGACGCCAAGGCCAAGATGAAGCCGTTGTTCGCCGACAAGGACAGCGCCACCCAGCAAAAGGCCGGCAAGCTGTTCAAGAAGCTCGAGGGCGATATCGTCCGCGGCGCGATCCTGAAGGACGGCAGCCGCATCGATGGCCGCGATACCAAGACTGTGCGCCAGATCGAAGCGATGGTCGGCTTCTTGCCGCGCACCCATGGATCGGCGCTGTTCACCCGCGGCGAAACCCAGGCGATCGTCACCACGACGCTTGGCACCTCGGACGCCGAACAGATGATCGATGGTCTCGATGGCCTGCGCTACGAGCGCTTCATGCTGCACTATAACTTCCCCCCCTATTCGGTGGGTGAAGTCGGCCGCTTCGGCGCGCCGGGACGTCGCGAAATCGGCCATGGCAAGCT
>JBMOFG010000226.1:0-4199 GCA_049314415.1 Polymorphobacter sp. | reverse complement strand
GGCCGGCCAGTCGCCGCGCACCCGCCAGCCGCCAAGGGCGAGAAATGCCCGGCCCATAGGATGCCAGATCGCCATACAGATGCCGCGTGGCGGCTGTGGCCGCGCTGTCGTCAGGTCATGGATGATGAGGGTGCCGGGCGCTGCCATTCACAGCGGGTAGCAGAAGGGCAAAGCGAGTGCCACGCTGTCAGATTGAAGCGGGCCTTTTCTGGCGCGGCCCGGCTTCCTACATCTTGGGTAATTCAAGGACAGCAGCGAAAGCCCACCCGCAATCATGGCAGATTTTCCCGATTGGCACGGCACGACGATTGTGTCGGTGCGCAAAAATGGTCGCGTCACCATCGCCGGCGATGGCCAGGTGACGATGGGCAACACCGTGATGAAGCCCAATGCCAAGAAGGTCCGCCGGCTCGGCAGCAAGGGCGATGTTATCGGTGGTTTCGCCGGCGCCACCGCCGATGCTTTCACCCTGTTCGAGCGGCTCGAGGCCAAGCTGGAACGCTATCCCGGCCAGTTGACCCGCGCCGCGGTCGAGCTGGCCAAGGACTGGCGGACCGATCGCTACCTGCGCCGGCTCGAAGCGATGATGATTGTCGCCGACAAGGACGTGACGCTGGTGCTGACCGGCACCGGCGATGTGCTCGAACCGCAGGGCGGCATCGCCGCGATCGGATCGGGCGGCAATTATGCCCTGGCGGCGGCGCGCGCGCTTGTCGATTCGGACCATGATGCCGAGGCCATTTCGCGCCGCGCCATGGCGATCGCCGCCGAGCTGTGCATCTACACCAACGACCAATTGACCGTTGAAAGCATCAGCGGAGAGGACAAATAAACGTGACCACTCCCAATCCCGGCGCCGATGCCGGCCTGACGCCGCGCGCGATCGTCGCCGCGCTCGACCGGCATATCGTCGGTCAGAACGACGCCAAGCGCGCCGTCGCCGTGGCGCTGCGCAACCGCTGGCGCCGGCAACGGCTTGATGATGACCTGCGCGACGAAGTCAGTCCCAAGAACATCCTGATGATCGGCCCCACCGGGTGCGGCAAGACCGAGATTTCACGGCGGCTTGCCAAGCTGGCCGGGGCACCGTTTCTCAAGATCGAAGCCACCAAATTCACCGAGGTCGGCTATGTCGGCCGCGATGTCGATTCGATCATCCGCGACCTTGTTGAGGAATCGATCCGGCTGGTCCGCGAGACCCGCCGCGCCGGCGTGAAGGAAGCCGCCGAGGCCGCCGCCGAAGCGCGGTTGCTCGATGTCCTTGTCGGCAAGGATGCCAGCGAGGCGACGCGGCTGGCGTTCCGCGACCGCTTCCGCGCCGGTGACCTGAAGGGCCGTGAGGTCGAGATCGAAGTCGCCGAGAACGCGCCCAATTTTGAAATGCCCGGCATGCAGCCCGGCCAGGTCGGCATGATCAACCTGTCCGACATGCTCGGCAAGGCGATGGGCGGCCGCACCAAGCGCCGCAAGATGACGGTCGAAGCCGCCTGGGACGCGCTCGTAGCCGAGGAATCGGACAAGCGCCTTGATGACGAGGATATCGCCCGCGAAGCGGTGCGCAGCGCCGAAGCCAATGGCATCGTGTTTCTGGACGAGATCGACAAAATCGCGGTCAGCGACGTGCGCGGCGGCTCGGTCAGCCGCGAAGGCGTCCAGCGCGACCTGCTGCCACTGATCGAAGGCACAACGGTCGCCACCAAATATGGCCCGGTGAAGACCGACCATATCCTGTTCATCGCCTCGGGCGCCTTTCATGTCTCGAAGCCCAGCGACCTGTTGCCCGAACTTCAGGGGCGGCTGCCGATCAGGGTCGAGTTGAAGGGTCTGACCTATGAGGATTTCAAGCGCATCCTGACCGACACCGAAGCCTCACTGATCCGGCAATATACTGCGCTGCTCGGCACCGAAGGCGTAACGCTGACGCTGACCAGCGATGGCATTGACGCGATCGCCCGCACCGCCGAACAGGTCAATGACGCGGTCGAGAATATCGGCGCGCGGCGCTTGCAGACCGTGATGGAAAAACTTCTCGAATCGCTGAGCTTCGATGCCAGCGAACGCGCCGGCGATGCGGTGACGATCGATGCGGCCTATGTCGAGCGCGAGCTGGGAGCGATAGCGCGCGATACAGATCTGTCGAAGTTCATTCTCTAAGGACCAAAACATTGGCACCCCGGGTTTTACCCGAGGTGCCACAACCCCCTCAATCGGCGCGCATCGCCTCAGCCGCCAGCGCATCGGCTTCGATAAGCAGCGCCGTATCCGCACTCCCAGGCACGCTTTCGCGGCCCATTTCGAGCAACACCGGCACCGCCAGCGGCGATACGCGGTCGAGCGCCACCAGTTCGAGGGTTGCCGCGGCTTCGAGCAACCGCGCCAAGCGGTCGATGTCGGTCAGCTTGCCGCGCGCATCGCGCCACGCCGCGGTCAGCAGCAGATGCCCGGGCTCGTGGCGGCGCAGCACATCATAGATAAGATCGGACGACACGCTCATCGCCTTGCCGGTCTTGTGCTGGCCGGGCAGGGCGCGTTCGATCAGCCCGCCGATGATCGCGACTTCGCGAAACGCCCGGCGCAGAAAAGGCGACGCCGCCATCCATTCGGCAAGTTCATCCTCGAAAACCTCGGAACTGAACAACGGCGCCGGGTCGGTAACGGGTTCAAGGCTCCATACCGCAACCATATAGTCGCTGGCTACAAAGCCCAGCGGCTGCAACCCTGCCGCTTCCATGCGCTGCGTCAGCAGCATGCCCAGCGTCTGGTGGGCATTGCGGCCGGCAAAGCCATAGGTGACCATGAACCACAGCCCGTCGCGCGGGAAGGTTTCGATCATCAACCGGTCGACCCCCGGCAGGCGCGAGCGGCGCTGCTGCATCTCGAGCCATTCGCGGACATCGCCGGGCATTTCGGCCCAGCGTTCGGGCGTGTTGAACAGCCCGAGCACGCGCGCCGCCAGATGCGTCGACAGCGGCATGCGGCCACCCACATAAGTCGGCACGCTGGGCTTGCCCTTGCCGAGCTGGACATGGATGTCGGGGCCATCGAAGCCCGTCACCGCCAGCGTCAGACCGGCGAAGATGAAGCTGTCGCCCACCCGCAACTGGCCGCCGAACCATTCCTCGACCTGGCCGAGCCGGCGACCACCGGGGCCTTTGCCGCGGCCGAAAACGACATTCATCGTCACCGCCTCGACGATAGTGCCCGAATTCAACCGGTGCTGCACCGCCAGTCGCGGATGCGTCAGCCGCCACAGCCCGTCGCGGCCGAGCAACAGGCGCTGGTAGCGTTCATAGGCCTTGAGCGCATAGCCCCCCGTCGCGGTGAAGGCCAAGACCTCGTCGAAACGCGCGCGCGGCAGGCCGGCATAGGGCGCGCTCGTGCGGATTTCGGCGAACAGATCATCGGCGGCAAAGGGCGCAGCCGCCGCCACGCCGACGATATGCTGCGCCAGCACATCGAGCCCGCCGGGGCGAAAGACGTCCTCGTCGAGCTCGCCGGCCAGCACGGCATCGCGCGCCGCCAGGGCTTCGAGATATTCAAAGCGGTTGCCAGGCACGACCAGCGCATGGCTCGCCTCATCCATGCGGTGGTTGGCGCGGCCGGTACGTTGCAGAAGCCGCGATGCGCCCTTCGGGGCTCCCATCTGGATGACGAGATCGACATCACCCCAATCGATACCGAGATCGAGGCTGGATGTTGCCACAATGGCGCGCAGCCGGCCCGACGCCATCGCCGCCTCGACCTTCTGCCGCGCTTCGGGCGCGAGGCTGCCGTGATGGATGCCGATCGGCAGCGACTGGTCATTCTCGGTCCACAGGTCGCGAAAGATCACCTCGGCGATGGCGCGGGTGTTGACGAAGACGATGGCGAGCCGCGCCTGTTCGATGCGCCGCATGACCGCCTTTGCCGCCCAGCGGCCATTGTGGCCGGCCCAGGGGATGCGGTCTTCGGGGGTGATGATCTCCACCACCGGTGCGGCGCCGGGATCGCCCACCACCAGATCGACCGACCCGGCATCGGCATCGGGCGCCAGCCAGCCCCGATAGCTTTCCGGATCGGCAATCGTCGCCGACAGGCCGACGCGGCGCAGCCCGGGCGCAAGCCGGTGCAACCGCGACAAGGCAAGGCTCAGCTGATCACCGCGCTTGGTCGTCGCAAAGGCATGGATCTCATCGATGATGACGGTCCGCACGCCGGCC
>JBMOFG010000225.1:0-4200 GCA_049314415.1 Polymorphobacter sp. | reverse complement strand
TGCCGACCTCTAGAACAGCGTCGGATGGTCTGCAACGTTGGCAGGCATACTCGACTGTCGAAAAATCCTTGACGTCCGCTGTTTGGCGTGATGACTTGGTTTCATACCCGAGCGTCGAAGTTTCGGGGAGAGCCGGCTTCAGCCGGCAGCTTTGGGGGAACGAAAATGCGCAGGTCTTGGGCAATGGCTTCGTATCGCGTCTTGGGAGCCGCGCTGGCAGTAGGGCTGTCTTGCAGCGGGTCAGCCGGCGCGCAAACCGCCGAGACAGATGACCAGAGCGAAATCATCGTGACCGCCCAGCGCCGCGCTCAGAGCGCCCGAGATGTCGGCATTACCATCACGGTCGCGTCGGCCGATGCAATCCGTAGGCAGCGCATCCAGGAGGTCGCCAGCCTGCCGCAGCTCAGCCCCAATGTCGCAGTGAAGGAGAATATCCCCGGACTGGTGCCGGTGATCACCATCCGCGGTGTCGGGCTCAATGATTTCAGTGCCACCAACAGCCCCAGTGCCGGGGTATATGTCGATGAAGTCTATCTCGGCTCGCTGGCGCTCATGGACTTCAACTTCTTCGATCTGCAGCGGCTGGAGATTCTGAAGGGGCCGCAGGGAACGCTGTATGGCCGCAACGCCACGGCCGGCGCGATCAACGTCATCTCGGCTCAACCGAAGCTGGGCGTCACCGAAGGCCGTGTCGCCGGTTCGTTCGGCAACTACATGGCCGGCGATCTGGAGGGCGCGATCAACGTTCCGCTGGGCGAGACCGTGGCGCTGCGGGTCTCTGCCAAGGGACTTTGGCAAGGTGATGGGTTCTTCTACGACACGCTGCGCGATCGCAATCTCGGCCGGCGTGCCGATCTGGTCGGCCGCGCTCAGTTGCTCTGGCAGCCGGACGATGTCTGGAAAGTGACGCTTAAGGTTGAAGGCCAGCACACCCGTTCGCAGCTAGGGGCGCCAGAGTTCTTTGGCGCAATCCCGGGTCCGGCGACGCCGGCCGGGGCGACCTGCCCAGGGGATCAGCGCTGCATCAACTTCCTCGGCTACAGCGACACCGATGGCGATCCGTTCCGCGGCGCCTGGTCCTATGATCCGATCTTCAATGCCAACAAGTTAGCGGTGACGGGCCGCATCGAGGCCCAGCTGGGCGGCGTGCAGCTCACCTCGATCACTGGCTACATCGATTTCAATCGCATCTGGGGCGTGGATACCGATGCCAGCCCGTTCGCCATTCTCGACTTCATCACCAAGGATGATGTGAAGCAGTTCAGCCAGGAGCTGCGCGCCGCCGGGTCGAGCGACAAGCTGACCTGGATGGTGGGCGCGTCATTCCTGAAGGACCATATCTTCAGCAGCTATGACGGCAATCTGCCGGCGCTGCTCAACACCACCACCTTCACTTCGTCCGATCAGCGGACGGAAGCTTATGCAGCGTTCGCCGATCTCGAATGGCAGATCGCCCCGACGCTCAGCCTGCTGGTGGGCGGGCGCTATACCTATGAAGAGCGCAGCAATGTCGGCAGCACCGTCGATCTCGTCTCGCTGCCGCCGGCCAGCTTCCTATCGATGGCCCCCTTTGGATCGCCGCCGGTCACGCTGGCTGCAGTCAACGCCAAAATCACCGATAACCAATGGTCGTGGAAGGCCGGGCTCAACTGGAAGCCCGGGCCGCAAACGCTCGTCTATGGCAGCGTCACCCGCGGGGTGAAGAGCGGCGGCTTCTTCGCCGGCGTCGCCACCAATTCCGGCCAGCTCATTCCCTATCGGCCGGAAGCCATCATCGCCTACGAGCTGGGCATCAAGCAGGGCATTCCCGAAGCCGGCATCAGCCTGAACGCCTCGTCCTTCTACTATGATTATTCCGATGTGCAGACCTTCATCCGCGACACGGTCGGCGGACTGCCCATCCAGCGGCTCGGCAACGTCAAGGAAGCTGAAATCTACGGCGCCGATCTCGATTTGGCTTGGGCTGCGGCCAAGGGCTTGGATCTCACCATCGGCGTTGGCTTGCTGCATTCGCGGCTGGGGGCGTTCGCCACGTCCAACGGCGATGTGCCGGCCGGCAACCGGCTGCCCGATGCGCCGAGCTTCAGCGCCAATATCGGCGCCAGCTACACCATCGACCTCAGTGATAGTCTCGCGCTGCGCTTCCAGACCGATACACGCTATTCCGGTTACGCCTTCAAGGATGCGATCAATGATCCCGTTGTCGCTGCCGATGCCTTCTGGGTGGTGAATGGCCGGATCGCGCTGCTGAACGATGACCGGTGGGACGTCTCGATCTGGGCCAAGAACCTGTTTGATGAACGCTATGTGACACAGGGCATCAACCAGAGCGCACTTGGCAACGGCTTCCGCGTCTATGGCGCGCCGCGCACATTCGGTGTCAGCGCCGCGATCAATTTCCGTTGAGGGGCATGACGATGACGGCACCAATCAACGGATTCGCATTGACCGGATACGAAGGTGTGGCCGCCGCTTTTACGGCGAACTTCACCGAGCCCGGCGAGGTCGGCGCGTCGCTGGCAGTGATGGTCGATGGCGTGATGGTTGCCGATATGTGGGGGGGCCATCGCGACGCTGACCGCAACCTGTTATGGGACAGCGGCACCATGGCCAATGTCTGGTCGACCACCAAGGGCGTGACGGCCTTGTGTTTCGCGATGATCGCCGATCGCGGCCTGATCGACTATGACCGTCCGGTCGCCGATTACTGGCCGGAGTTCGCCGTCAACGGCAAGGAGGCAATCACAGTTGCCATGCTGCTGTCGCACCAGGCCGGCCTGACCGGCTTTGTCGGAGCTGCGCAGCCCGAAGATTACTATGATTTCGAAGCGGCGGCCGACAGGCTGGCCGCACAGGCGCCGCTGTTCCCACCGGGATCGACCTCAGGCTATCACGCCATCAGCATCGGCCCGCTGGCCAATGGCCTATTCCGCCGCGTCACCGGCATGAGCTTGGGCGCCTTCGTCGCGGCGGAGTTCGCGGCGCAGCGCGGGCTCGAGATCGCGATCGGCCTACCGCAAGTTTGGCAGGGCCGCGCTGCCGAGATGATCGCGCCGCCGGAACTCAACAGCGGTGCCGCTGCCGATGGCGCCGCGGAGCTGACACCGGCCCAGTTCGCGGCGCTGGCCAACCCGCCTGTCGATCCGCTGGCACCAAACAGCGCCGACTGGCGCGCCGCCGAGATCCCGTCGGCCAACGGATTTGCGACGGCGCGGGCGCTGGCCAGCCTTTATGGGGCGCTCGCTTCTGACCGCGTCTGCGGCGGCTCCCTTCTATTGGGGGCAGAGGCGTTGAATGCAGCGACCCTGCCGCGCATCGTCGGCATGGACGCCGTGCTTCCAATCCCGGCACGCTGGGGAGCGGGCTTCCTGCTGAACAACGATGGTCTCTACGGACCATCTGCGGCAGCCTTTGGCCACAGCGGCTGGGGCGGCTCCTTCGCCATGGCCGATCCGGCCACCGGTGTCGGAATCGCATATGTGATGAACCGCATGGGCACGGACATTGTGGGCGACCCACGCGACCAGGCAATCATCGCCGCGGTCTATGCCGCCCCGGCAATTGCGGCGCGCCTAGCCTGACGGGACCGCAATTCGCCGTCGTCACTCGTGCACCCGCGCGAATGTCCGCTCCTGTCGAAAATCGACGTTCAGCGACCCCGCTCGGAATGGCTGCAAAGTCCCAAAGCCGGACAACGACCGGGGTCTGGGGCCGGTGGCCCCGGCTGCCAGAGGCTTCTTCTACCCCTGCCGGAACTTGCCGCGCTGGGTCGGATTGTTCGGCCCCGGGCGCGGGCCGCGCGGGCCGGCGGGTTTGCCGGCAAAGCCGCTGCCGCCCGGCGCGCGGACCAGCATCGGCCGGTTGGGCCTGCCGGCACCGGTGCCGGCACCGCGCGGCGGCGGGCCATTGGCGGGGATGATGCGGATGCCGCCTTCGGGGGAACGGTCCTCGCCTTCGGTGCGGCGCAGCGCGTCGATGAAACGGTCGGCGAGCGCGCGCGGGATTTCGAAGCCGGTTTCTTCGGGGCCGATCTTGATCGCGCCGATTTCGGCCTTGGTGACATGGCCGCGACGACAGATCAGCGGCAACAGCCAGCGCGGATCGGCGTTGAGGCGGCGGCCGACATCCATACGGAACCACACCGTGTCATCGAACCCGTCGCGCGGCGCTTCCTTCATGCCGCGGTCGTTGCGCGGCGCC
>JBMOFG010000224.1:0-4215 GCA_049314415.1 Polymorphobacter sp. | reverse complement strand
AGCCGCGCGATGCTGGTCTTACCAGTACCCGGCGGCCCCCACAGGATGAGGCTACTCAGCGATCCCGCCGCCACCATGCGGCCGATGGCGCCTTCTGGCCCGGTCAGATGCCCCTGCCCCACGACCTCGCCGAGCGCACGCGGTCGCAACCGTTCCGCAAGTGGCGGATTAGGGGCAGGCGCCGCTGCTGCATCGCCGAACAGATCAGCCATCGCCGCGGGTTCCCCCTCTAGCTCTTGAAATAAGGCTCAACCTTGCCCTTCAGCTTGATGGTCAGCGGGTTGCCATAGCGGTCCTTGGACTTGCCGGCAGCGACCTTCACCCAGCCTTCGGAGATGCAATATTCGTCGACATTGGTACGTTCCACCCCTTCGAAAACGATACCAACGCCCCGTTCGAGCACCGCCTCGTCATAATGCGGGCTGCGCGGGCTGGCACACAGCCGGTCGGGCGGTGTGTCGGTGATTGCCGGCGTTGCAGTGGCGGGGGCGGTATCGGGTTCTTCGCTCATGGCGCGGGAGTGGCCTGTGTGCGCCACAGGGTCAACCCCCTTCCCGCCGCGTACTGGCACCCGGACAGCAAAAGGCCGCGCTGCCCGAAAGCAGCACGGCCCTTTTCATTCAAACAAAAGCCAGGTTTCAGGCTTCGGTTTCAGCTTCCGGTGCGGCTTCGGCGGCCGGCGCTTCGCCGGTCGGGATGCCGGGTTCGGCGCTTGGATCGAACGCTTCGACAAAGCCCGATTCTTCGCGATCGAACAGGTCGGCGTTGACGTCGACGCCCTTGGCCTGCAGCTCGGCCTCTTCGGGCGAGCGGGCGATGTTGACCTTGACCATGACCACGACTTCGGGGTGGAGCGCCACCTTGACGTCATGGATACCCAGGGTCTTGATCGGTTTGTCGAGGACGATCTGGTTCTTATGCACCTTGTGGCCACCGGCGGTGAGCACATCGGCGAGATCGCGCGCGGCTACCGAACCGAACAGCTGGCCGGTCTGCGACGCCTGGCGGATCATAACGACGCTGGCGCCATCGACATCCTTGGCTTCGCTGCGGGCAATGTCGCGGCGCTTGGCATTTTCAGCCTCGATCCGGGCGCGATCAGCTTCAAACTTCTTCTTGTTGGCTTCAGATGCACGCAGGGCTTTGCCGCGCGGCAGCAGGAAGTTGCGGGCAAAACCAGGCTTCACATTGACGATATCGCCAATGCTGCCAAGCTTTTCAACGCGTTCAAGCAGGATGATTTCCATTGCGGTTACTCCTACTTGACCAGATAGGGCAGCAAGCCCAAGTGGCGCGCGCGCTTGATAGCCTTGGCCAGTTCGCGCTGCTTCTTGCCCGAAACGGCGGTGATGCGCGACGGCACGATCTTGCCCCGTTCAGAGACAAAACCCTGCAGCAGGCGCACATCCTTGTAATCGATGACAGGCGCATTGGCACCCGAGAACGGGCAGCTCTTGCGGCGGCGGAAAAACGGACGTCCCATGGTCTAATCCTTTCGATCAGAATGCGCGCGGGGCGCGTTCGGGGCGGTCACCACGGTCACCACCGCGCGGGCGGTCACCACGGTCGCCGCGATCACCACGATCACCACGGCCGCCTTCGGCGCTGCGTTCGCGTTCGCGATCGCCGCGCTTCATCATGGCACTGGGTTCGACAGGCAGCGCTTCGATACGCACCGTCATGTAGCGGATAATGTCTTCATTGAGCGCAACCTGACGCTCCATTTCGGCGATGGCCGGGGCCGGCGCGTCGATGTTGAGCATGACATAATGTGCCTTGCGATTCTTGGCGATACGATACGCCAGGCTGCGCAGGCCCCAATATTCATAGGAAGCCACGGCACCGTTGCCGTCGGCGATGATCTTGGAAAATGTCTCCGTCAACGCTTCGACCTGGGCTGCTGCCAGGTCCTGACGCGCGAGAAAGACATGCTCATACAATGGCATGTAGTGTCACTCCTCTGCCGATCGTTGACGCCGCACCATGCGGAACGCCCCTCCGGCCCTCGTTCAATCGCCATGCACCCTAGGATGGTCCGGGTTTGGCGAAGCGCGGCCTATGGCGGATACGCCCGCCAAAAGCAAGCCGCGATGCGGTTATCGTGCCGGCGGCGCAAAACTCGGCGCAAAGTCCGGCTGTACCTCCACCGATCCGGCAAATGTTGGCGTTACCCGCTGCTGGCTGGCCTGTTCATAGACATGGCCGAAGGCGAGCAGCTGCGCCTCGCTCCAGCGCGGGCCGATGAAGCTGAGGCCGACCGGCAGGCCCTTGACCGCCCCCATCGGCACGGTCAGGTGCGGCCAGCCGGCGACGGCAGCGAAGGTACCGGCGTTGCGGCCGCCGCCAAAGCGATCGGCGAGCACGGCATCGATGAAGCCCGCCGGCGCCGTCGTCGGCGACACCAGCGCCGCGACATTGCCCGCCGCGATCATGCCGGCGAGCGCGTCGGTCGATTGCGTGAGCGAGGTCGCCCGCGCCGTCTTGTAATTGGGGTCATCGAGGCCCGTGGTCGCTTCGGCCACGGTGAAATGCTCCTGGCCGAACAGCGCCAGTTCGCGCGGGGTCGCCTTGTTGAAGGCGATGAGATCGGCAAGCGTGCGGGTCTTCACCGCCGCCGGGGTGGTGGCGAGATAGGCATTGAGCCCGGCCTTCAATTCGGTCACCAGCACCTTGTATTCGCCGGCGCCGACGCCTTCGGTGCCGGTCGGCGCGGGCACATCGACGAGGACGGCACCCTGCGCCTTCAAGGTCGCCAGCGCGGCTTCGAACAGCGCATCGACCGGCGCCGACCAGCCGGCGGCCCAGCGCATCACGCCGATACGCACATCCTTGAGCGCATCGGGCTTCAGCGCCGCGGCATAATCGCTGCGCTTGGCATCGGCTTCGGCCGTCGCCGGGTCGGCGGGGTCGCTGCCGGCCATGGCGGTGAGCAGCAGCGCCGCGGTGCGGACGTCGCGGGTCATCGGCCCGGCGGTGTCCTGACTGGCGCTGATCGGGATGACATGGGTGCGGCTGACGAGGCCGACGGTCGGCTTCAACCCGACGATACCGTTGATCGCCGCCGGGCAGGTGACCGAGCCATCGGTTTCGGTGCCGATCGCCGCATCGACCATGCCGGCCGCGACCGCAGCGCCACTGCCCGATGACGATCCGCACGGTGTGCGGTTGAGCGCGTGCGGGTTGTGCACCTGGCCGCCAGCACCGCTCCACCCCGAAATCGACGGGCGGCCGCGCATGTTGGCCCATTCAGACAAATTGGTCTTGCCGATGATGATCGCTCCCGCAGCGCGCAGGCCGGTGAGCAGCGGCGCGTCGCGGTTAGTGACGTTGGCCGTCAGAGCCAAACTGCCCGCTGTGGTCGGCAGCGGGCCCTTCATGTCGATATTGTCCTTGATGAGCACTGGCACGCCATAGAGCGGCCCGCGCGTCCGGCGCATCCGGTCGAGCGCACGCGCCTGGTCGAGCGCAGTCGGATCGAGCGCAAGGACGGCGTTGACGGCTGAGTTGTGCTTTTCGACCCGGGCGATGGCGGCACGGACATTTGTTTCCGCCGGGCCTGGCGCGGGTTGCGCCAGCACGGTTCCGGTCAGCAGCATTCCACCAAGGCCCAGCATTACATTGCGTCGCATAATATCCCCTATCGCGCCCTCACCCTCGCGCTTCACGGTGCCTGCGGCAAGTGGCGGCTTGCCGCAACCGTTAGTTCATGAAACTATACAGACATTTAACGCGCGAAAGTTGCCCGATGTCTGCTCCCTTGATGGCGCTGCTTCTAACCGCCTCCGAACCCGCAGCCGACGCTGCCATCACGGTCACTGCGACACGTCTGACCCCGGCCGAAGCCGAGGCCCGCGCCACTACCTTCGTCAAGGCAGTCCTGCCACCCCCCAGCTATGGCCAATATGGTCGCTGGACAGTGCCGATCTGTGTGAAGGTGACCGGCATCAACGATCCCGCCGCCGCCCGGGTTATGGACCGCGTACGCACCGTTGCCGCCACTGCCGGCATGGCGGTCGGCAAACTCGGCTGCCGCGCCAACCTCAACATCATTTTCAGCGAGGATGCCAGCCGCACCACCGGCATCATCCTGCGTCGCCGCCCCGGTCTGGTGGCGCGCCTGCCGATGGCGGCCAAAACGCGGCTGACAAGCGAGCCGCTGCCGGTGCGCTGGTTGTATGGCGAGGAAGTCGGCGACGGCAGCGGGGTCGGTGCCGG
>JBMOFG010000223.1:0-4225 GCA_049314415.1 Polymorphobacter sp. | reverse complement strand
ACCACGTCCGCGTCGATCAAAGCTCATTTTCTGTCCAAGTCTTCCATAGTCAGTACAAATTGGTGCCCGTCGGCGGCGATGCGGTGAACTACAAGGCGTCGTAACCGAAAAAACTCCGAGACTGTATCTACAGGAGTTTAAGCGAGTCGGCGAGGGGGATTCTAAAATGACCGATTCTGCGTCAAAGACTGTTTTTTTCGTTCCGGATCAGCGCTTCATCGGTTTCGCATGATCAGGCTGGCGGCCAGTCCAGCCAACAGCGCGGCGACTACGGCGGCAACGCCGTAAGCGAGACCATATTGCTGAGCCATCACATAGATCCAGCGTTCGAAGCCCGATTTGCCGATGCTGATCGGCACCGACGAACTCGCGATTACCCGGCCCTTGCGGATAAGATGGATTTCGGCGGCGTAATCTCCCACCGGCACGACAGCAGGAATGGCGATGCGGGCGCGATAGAGCACCCCACCGGAGACCGTTACCGCGCTGGCATCCTCGACGAATAGACGGGCTTTGCGCTTGGCAGCAATCAACCCGGCTTCGAATGCCCGGGTTTCGGCCTCGCTGGCACCACTGGCCGGCGAAAGCTGCAGGTTGCGGATGCCGATTTCGTAAATGGCAGTGGTGCGATCATCGGCGAGTTCGGCAATCGGTCGGCTGGTTGCGACCGCATAAAAGCCCGGCACGCTTTCAAACCGAATGCGATCGGTGTTCAGCCAGATTCCCGCCACCCGCGCCTTGCGCCGCACCGTTACCGGTTCCGCCGGGCCGCGTACGACGATGGCGATGTCGGGCGGGGCATCGGGCACCGCGCCGGCTGGGTATTGGATGGCGCCGAAAACCAGCAGGTCGGCGCCTTTGAAGGTCGTGTTAATATCGATCCGGCTCTGGCTGAGTGCGGTGATCAGCGAAGTCGGAGCCGCCGCGACGAGCGACAGCCATGACAGAAGGACGAACAAGACCCTCATTGCGGACTATACAAAGTATAACGCGATTCCGGCGGCACGGTCAGCCCGAACAACAACCCTGCCGCCACAGCCAGCACGGTCAGCGCCAATGCCAACCGCAGCTTTTCGGGTTTCAGCCGCTGCGCTGCCCGCACTCCCAGTTGGGCGCCGGCGACGCCGCCAACGAGCAGCAGGAGCGCCAGCACAATATCGACCGATTTCGACGAGGTGGCGTGCAACAATGTCGTCGCGGCCGTCACGAAAATGATCTGGAACAATGAAGTGCCGACGACCGCGCTTGCCGACATGCCGAGCAGGTAGATCATCGCCGGCACCATGATGAAGCCGCCGCCTATGCCCATGATGACGGTGAGCACGCCGACGATGCCGCCAAGCAGCAACGGCGCCAACGGCGAAATATACAGCCCTGATTTGTAGAAGCGCGTCTTGCCGGGCAGCGCCGCGATCCAGGGCACATGGCGGCGGAGCCGTGCCGGCGGGCGCGGTTCACCTGCTGCGATACGGCGTTCGGCCTGCAGCGTCATGACGGCCTCGCGCAGCATCAGCGTGCCGACAACCCCCAAGAACAGCACATAGATGATGTTAATGCTGACATCGATCTGGCCGACCTTTTGCAGCTGGCGAAAGACGATCTGGCCAAGCCCGGCGCCGATAATGCCGCCGGCGACCAGCACCATCCCCATCTTCACATCGACCTGGCCGCGCCGCCAATAGGCGAGCGCCCCCGACACGCTGGAGCCGGTAATCTGGGTTGCCGATGATGCCACCGCGATCGCGGGCGGGATGCCATAGAAAATCAGCAGCGGTGTGGTCAGAAAGCCGCCGCCAACCCCGAACATGCCCGACAGAAACCCCACCCCGCCACCCAGCAGGATGATGACGATGGCGTTGACCGACATTTCGGCGATGGGGAGGTACAGATCCATCGCACCCAGTCATAGCGCCGCCCGGGGCGGCGCGTCACCCAGTCAATTGCGTTTGGATACGGCGACGAATTATTTCGGTGCCTTGGCCTCGGTGCGTTTGGCATCCATGCGCTTCTTGAAATAGGTCCAGCTGGTTTCGTTTGGCCGGGCGTCATCTGCGGGCGGTGGCGCGGCATAGATCGGGTGGTTTGCGGCGATTTCGTCGGTGATGACCTTGGGCAGGCCCTTGATCCCGTCGGGCAGCGGCTGGCCAACAGCGTTGAAGACCAGAATCCCGCCGCGCCCGGTCATTTCCATCCACGGCAGCCAGGGCGACATGCGTACCCAGGCGATTGAACTGTTGGCGCGCGTCTTGGTCGCGTCGGTCAGGTCGGCTTCGTCGGCGACAAAGTCGAAGATCTCCATCGAATGATATTGATTGCCGATAAAGGCTTGGTAATCGCCCGCCATCGGGTTGGTGTACCAAAGCGGTATCACCATCGGCATAAAAACCCGGCCGTTCTGAACACGGGCGTTGAGGCTGAACGGCTTGCCATCGGCGCCGATCGGAAACTGCGGGCTGCGCATGTTGACCGGATCATTGGCGACATGGACGACGTCGAGAGTCTTGCCCGTCCAGGGGTTGGTCCAGGAGCGGATGATCTCCCCGGTCTTGGGGTCAGTATACACCATCAATTCGCGGCTGACCTGGCGGAAACCCCTGCCGCGCACAGGGTCGGTGACGGTCACGCACTGGCGCACGTTCATACCCTGCAGGTCGAACAGATGCTTGTCGGGTTCGCCTTCAACGCGCGAATAAACTTCGCCAGCCCAGTGATAGACGACGGGTTCATTGTCCTTCGTCGAACATTGCACCTTGCGGGACGCGGTGACAGCATCTTCGGGTTTGGCCAGATCGAGCCGCTTGGGAGCCGCCTGCGCGGTGGTGGCAAGGGCCAACGACATGCCGGCGAGCAGTAGCGATTTCAACATGGCGCACTCCTGATGGTTGACTTGTTCCGGTCGTCCGGATGATTTGTCCGGACAAAGCCGGTAACGTCAAGGGGAGTCGCATGCGGCAGGGCGTAATCGAAATCGGGCCGCAGCGTTATCGCGAGACCTATGGCCGCGCCTTCGAGGAGTTCAGCATCGGCGATATCTATGAACATCGCCCCGGCCGAACGATCACCGAGCAGGACAATATCTGGTTCACACTGCTGACGATGAACACGCATCCGCTGCATTTCGACCATGTCTATGCAGCGAAGACCGAGTTCGGCCAGCCGCTGGTGGCGTCGCCATTGACCGTGGCGATCCTGGTGGGGATGAGCGTTTCCGATGTCAGCCAGAAGGCCGTCGCCAACCTTGGCTGGCGCGACATCCGCATGACGGCGCCGGTTTTTGCCGGTGATACGCTGTATGCCGAATCGCTGGTGCTGGAAAAACGCCTGTCAAAGTCCCGGCCTGAACAGGGGCTGGTGACCATACGCACCACCGGTCGCAACCAGCATGGCATTGTCATCTGCGAATTCGAACGCATCATGCTGATCTGGAAACAGGGCTTTGGCCCGGTGGATGAATAGTTTTTCCCGGTATTTCGACATCATCGCGGCGAAGGGCCGGGCAATCATTTCCCCGAGCCGGGTCAAATCGGCGGCATGTTTGGCATGACCATCGACCAGATAGCCCGATGCGGCGCACCTCCGCTCCGCCATCCGCGCCGTTTTGGGGCAGGATGTCGAGCCCAAGGCGATTGCCCGGCTTGGCTGCACCGCGTTGGCGGTCGTCTGTTGCGTGCGGCTTTCCCCCGTGCGGCTTTGCCTGTAACTTAAGCGATCATGGAAACCGCTCCCACCTATCTCGTTGTGATCGACCGGAGCGCCGAAAGCCGCGTCGCGTTGCGTTTTGCAGCGTTGCGCGCCGGTCATGTCGGCGCGCGTCTTGCGCTGGTACATGTCGTGGCGCCGTCGGAATTCATGCAATGGGGCGGGGTTCAGGAAGCCATGGCTGCGGAGGCCGAGGCCGAAGCTGAGGCCTTGCTTGTGGCGGTGGCCGATGAAGCCCAAACGCTGGCCGGCGTACGCCCGAAGACGATCATCCTGAAAGGCGATGCGGCACCCGCGATCTTCGATCATGTTCGCGACGATGCCAGCGTGCGTGCGCTGGTGCTCGGGGCGGCGCCGCGCGGTGCACCGGGGCCGCTGATCAGCTTTTTTACCGGTGAACGTGCCGGGCAACTACCCTGTGTCGTCATCATCGTACCGGGCGGGCTTGATGCTGATCGGCTCGAATCGCTGACCTGAGCGGGAAACATGACCGAAATTGTATGATTTTTGCAGGGGTGGCTCTGCA
>JBMOFG010000222.1:0-4225 GCA_049314415.1 Polymorphobacter sp. | reverse complement strand
ACAGCGCGCCGGGCTGGTCTTTGTCGCGATGTCAACGAAGCTCAATGCCGATGAAGCCGGCTATATCCTTGCCGATTCGGGGGCAAAGCTGTTCATCGCCTCGGCCGCGCTCGGCGCCGTCGCCGGCCCGGCGTCGGAAACTGTCGCGGCGCGCTATGCCGTCGGCGGCGCTATCCCCGGCTTTGCCGATCTTGCCGCGACCATCGCCGACCTGCCGACCGATCGCATCGCCGATGAAAGCAGCGGCCGCGACATGCTTTATTCGAGCGGCACCACCGGCCGGCCCAAGGGCGTGCGCGGCGCACTGCCCGAAGGCCCGATCGAGGGGGGCGACGCGCTGACCGGGCTGGTCGCCATGCTCTATCAGTTTGCTCCCGGCATGGCCTATCTGTCACCGGCGCCGCTCTATCATGCGGCACCCTTGCGTTACTGCATGGCGGCGCACCGTTATGGCGCGACGGTCGTCGTGATGGAGAAATTCGATCCCGAAACCTATCTGGCGCTGGTCGAGAAATACCGCATCACCCACAGCCAGCTGGTGCCGACGATGTTCGTGCGGATGCTCAAGCTGCCTGAAGACGTGCGCCGCCGCTACGACCTGTCGAGCCTGAAGGTCGCCATCCACGCCGCAGCGCCGTGCCCGGTCGATGTGAAACACGCCATGATCGCCTGGTGGGGGCCGGTGATCTATGAATATTATTCGGCGACCGAAGGCGCTGGTTTCACCACCATCACGTCCGAAGAATGGCTGAAAAAGCCCGGCTCGGTCGGCAAGTCGATCCTGGGCGAAATCCGCGTCCTCGGCGATGATGACAGCGTGCTGCCAGCGGGGCAGACCGGGCGCATCTACTTCGCCAATGGCCCCAAGTTTCAGTATCACAACGACGCTGAAAAGACTGCCAGTGTGACCGGCGAACATGGCGCGACTTTCGGCGATATCGGCCATGTTGACACTGACGGCTATCTGTTCCTCACCGACCGCGCGGCCTTCATGATCATTTCGGGCGGCGTCAATGTCTATCCGCAAGAGGCCGAAAACGCCCTGACGCTCCACCCCGAAGTCGCCGATGTCGCGGTGTTCGGCGTCCCCGATGCCGAAATGGGCGAAGCGGTGAAGGCGGTGGTGCAGCCGCGCGACATGGCGAAGGCGGGGCCGGAACTCGAAGCCGAGCTGATCGCCTTTTGTCGGGCGCGGCTCAGCCATGTCAAATGCCCTAAGAGCGTCGACTTCCTGGCCGAACTGCCGCGCCACGACACCGGCAAGCTCTACAAGCGGCTGCTCAAGGATCAATATTGGGCCAAGGACGCCTGATGCCTCTGCCGGCGCCGCTGATGCGCCTTTTGGCGATGCCGCTCGCCTTGCTGTTGGCTGCGTTGCTGGCGGTCCCCGCCGCCGCGGCGCCCGGGCTGTGGGTGGTACGCGACGGCGATACCGAGATCAGCCTGTTCGGTACTGTTCATGCGCTGCCGCGCGGCGATCCCGGTCTGCCGCCAGCGGTGCTGGCGCAGCTTGCGGCGGCCGACACGCTGGTGCTCGAAACCGTGCTGCCCGAAGACCGTATGGCGCTGGCGCCGCTGTTCGGCGCAATCGGCATGCGGCCGGGACAAAAGCCGCTGTTGCAGCGCGTCGCGAAGCCGGCGGCGGCCAGACTGGCGGCAATGGTCGCCCATACCGGTCTGTCGATGACGCAGCTTGATCGCATGGCGACATGGCTGGCAGCGCTGTCGATCAGCGAAACCGCGCTCGCCACGATCGGCATTTCATCCGAAACCGGCGTTGAAACCCGGCTGACCAGCGCGGCGCGCGCGGCGGGCAAGCCGGTCATCGGGCTGGAAACGCCTGAACAGCAATTGCGTTTTTTCGACAATCTGCCCGAAGCCGACCAGGTGCTGATGCTCGAAGCGACGCTCGATGAAGTCGAGGGCGCGCAGGGTGAGGTCGACAAGTTGATCGCGCTGTGGCGGGCCGGCGATGTCGATACGCTGGCGCGTGATTTCGACAAGGATGCCAGCGCCTCGCCGCTCCTCGCCAAGGTGCTGATCACCGATCGCAACAAACGCTGGGCCGATTGGATTGCCGGCGTGATGAAGCGGCCGGGCAAGGTGTTCGTCGCCGTCGGCGCCGGGCATCTGGGGGGCGAACAGGGAGTCCTGGCGCTGCTGAAGGCCAAGTGGCTGACGGTGGAGAAGGTGAACTAAACCAACTTCACCCCCCCCATGTGGGTAAGGAGCCTACGCCGCTACAACTTCCCGCGCCCGCAGCGCCGCCGCCCGCCGATACGGGCTGCGGTCGGCATTTGCGCTTGCCAGCAACGTGTCGAGCAGCACTTCCCCGTAGGGCCAATCGCCCAGTCCCGAAGCGGCATTGATATGGCCGAGCGGCCCGGCGTCGACAAAGGCGCTGCCCCAGGCGGCGGCAAAGTCGCGGGCGCGGTCGAGGCTGGCATAAGCGTCGTTGCTGCTCGCCACCACGGTCGAACGAAAGGGCAGCACCGGGCGCGGCATCGGCGCAAAGCGGGCAATCGCAACCGGCAGTCCAGGCCGCTCGACATCACAGGGCGCGACCAGCAGGGCGCCGGCGATGCGATCGATCAGTCCAGCATCGGCGCGGCCGGCCCAGTGCGCCACGGTGGCGCAACCCAGGCTGTGGGCGACAAGGATGACCGGGCCGGGCGCCGCGGCGATGGTCGCCGACAATGTTGCCGTCCAGCTATCGGGATCGGGGTCATGCCAGTGCGCCTGTTCAACGCGCGCCGCGCGCGGGCGCTTTGCCTGCCACAGCGTCTGCCAATGGTCGGGCCCCGAGCCATTGAAGCCCGGAATGATGACGAGGCTGGGATCGGGTTCGGACATCATCGCATCTCCTTTGCTGGCATATACGCTTTGGAAGAGCCGGCGGAGGCAGCAGGATCAGACGAGTCGTGCTACCTCCGCCGCAGGCGGACCGGCGCGGGCGGAAAACCGGGGAGGGGTAGCCCCCGCCCGCGTTGGTAACGGCCGGCTGGCTGAGGGCCGGGCGATGAGGCAACTATATCCTATCATCAAGATAGGATAATGCGGGATTTGCTTGGGCGCCCCCAAGACAAACTTGCTTTCATTCAGTGCATACCCTATGCGCGCCGCTTCGTGTCCTTCCCGATTCTGCATCCCTGGAGGCCTGGGGCGGGCGCGAGTTATGTAATCTTGAAAGGCGAGCAATGAGCGAAACACTGAAGCTCGCGGCCGAGATGCGTGAACGGGCAGGCAAGGGAGCCTCTCGGGCAGTGCGTCGTACGGGCCGCGTTCCGGCTGTAATCTACGGAGCGGGCCAGCCGGCCGTCACGATCCATGTCGAGGAGAAACTGCTGGTCAGGCAGCTTTCATCGGGTCACTTCATGAACTCGATCGTCGAAGTCACCGTCGATGGCGGAAGCCCCGTGCGCACCCTGCCGCGCGATGTGCAGTTCCACCCGGTCAGCGACCGTCCGATCCATGTCGATTTCCTGCGGGTTTCGGCCGATGCCGTGATCAGCGTCGCGGTGCCAGTGCACTTCATCGACGAAGACAAGTCGCCGGGCATGAAGCGCGGCGCCGTGCTCAACGTCGTGCGCCACGAACTCCAGCTTGATTGCCCGTCGAACGCGATCCCTGATCAGATCGATATCAGCCTTGCTGGTCGCGATGTCGGTGATTCGATCCACATCAGTGCGGTCGTGCTGCCGGCTGGCATCACCTCGCACATCCATGACCGCGATTTCACCATCGCCACCATGGTCGCGCCATCGGCGTTGAAGAGCGAAACCGACGCTGCCGAAGCAACGGCCTGAACCTGGTAACCCGAGGCCGGCAAGGTGAAACTCTTTGCCGGCCTCGGGAATCCCGGCGCGCAATACGCCCTGCACCGCCACAATGTCGGTTTCAGGGCCGTTGATGCCATCGCGGCGCTCTATGGTTTCGGTGTGTGGAAAACCCGTTTCCAAGGGCTGGCCAGCGAAGGCCGCATCGGTGACCACAAGGTCACACTGCTCAAGCCCGCGACCTTCATGAACGACAGCGGGCGCTCGGTCGGCGAAGCCCTGCGCTTCTTCAAGCTCGATCCGGCAACGGCGCTGACGGTTTTCTACGACGAGCTCGACCTTGAACCGATGAAGCTGCGGGTCAAACATGGCGGCGGCGCGGCCGGGCACAACGGCATCCGTTCGATCGACACCCATGTCGGCAATGATTATACGCGGGTGCGCCTCGG
>JBMOFG010000221.1:0-4237 GCA_049314415.1 Polymorphobacter sp. | reverse complement strand
TCGTCGACTGGTACATGAACGGCAAGATCGAGATCGACCCGATGATCACCCATGTCCTGACGCTCGACGAAATCAACAAGGGCTTCGATCTGATGCACGCCGGCGAAAGCATCCGCAGCGTCGTGGTGTTCTGAACGTGGAAACCCTTGCCTCCGCCACCTGCCACGGCGGCACACAATCCTTCCACAGTCACGCCAGCAACAGCACCGGCACGGCGATGAAGTTCGGTGTCTTCACGCCCCCCGGAACCGGCCCCTTCCCCGTGCTCTGGTGCCTCGCCGGCCTGACCTGCACCGAGGAAACCTTCGCCATCAAGGCTGGCGCGCAGCGCCTTGCCGCCGAACTCGGCCTGATGCTGATCACCCCCGACACCAGCCCGCGCGGTGATGGCGTCGCCGATGATCCCGCGTATGACATGGGCCAGGGTGCCGGCTTCTACCTCGACGCTACCGTTGCGCCCTGGGCGCCGCATTTCCGCATGGAAAGCTGGCTGATCGCCGAACTGCCCGGCATCATCGCCGCGCATTTCCCGGTCGACATGGCGCGCCAGTCGATCACGGGCCATTCGATGGGCGGCCATGGCGCGCTCACCCTCGCGCTGCGCCACCCGGACCGGTTCAAAAGCGTTTCGGCCTTCGCGCCGATCGTCGCGCCAAGCCAGGTGCCGTGGGGGCAAAAGGCACTCCCGCTCTACCTCGGCGACAACCCGGTTGCCTGGGCGCGCCACGACGCCTGCGCGCTGATCGCCGCGGGCGCGCGGGTTGCGGAATTCCTCATCGACCAGGGCCTCGCCGACAATTTCCTCGCCGAAGAGCTCCAACCCGAACGCCTCGAAGCCGCCTGCACCGCCGCCGGCATCCCGCTGACGTTGCGGCGGCATGCGGGATACGACCATGGTTACTGGTTCATTCAAAGCTTCATCGACGACCATCTGCGCTGGCACGCGGAAAGGCTATCATGAAGCGCTGAACACCGTATCGGCATAAAGTTCAGATTTTAAACACCGTATGCTTTTTTTGCCGACCCAAGTATTTTTGGTAGCCTATCGACACAGAATTTGGAGAACTTTTCTTTAATTTTTTTCTCATCCCCAGTAAAAAACTCTCCGTCTTGGGAGGTAAAAAATCTTGCAAAATCGTCCTTAAGCTCACACTCATGATTATGAGCAATCTCACCATCTTGAAATGTTTGCGTTTGAACAAGTTTCCATTGAACGACTGAAGGCTTGGGGAATCCTGCGTTTATTTCGTTCAACCGGCGAACTGGATTGTTAGACCGCCCCACCTTAACAAGCACGTCGGTTGGTGACGGAATAGAATTACCCATCAAAATTCTAGCCGGCGCAGAAAGCATCATGAGATAGAGCGTGTTTTCGCCATCTAAATATTCAGATGTTCGTGTGCCAAAATTCGGCGGAATTCCACTAGATGGCTTTAATATTTTCCCCATCGCGCCATGTTGTAATTCAGTGGCCTCTAATGGCGGTTCGCCGAAGACATTTACCTGATAGACTGGGTGACTTAACGCGCGTGTTCGCTCTTGTGCAGTCAGTACCATAGCTCGAGTGGTACGTGAAAAGCGATGGTAGCCCTTGCATGCTTCGGGAGCTATCGTATTAATTTTTACACGGTTTGTGACTCTCCACGCACGCCGTATTTGCAGGCCGTGAGTCCATCTGTCGCGAAAACCATGTTGGACTTTCCATTCATACGCCTCATCGCTCATCCGCTCCCTGTCGCTGCATGGATCAAGCGATACCTCTAGGAATCCAAGAGCTTGGGATCGCAAATCGGATTGCGTCTGACTCTCTACAGCACCATAAATCAAAACGAGATCACCATCTCGAAACTGACCGAGCATAGCTCGCCTGTCGCCTTCATTGGTGAATCCAATGTACCCGGCCCCTTCGGGATCGAAGCCGTAAAAGGCTCGTAACCAGACCTGCCGCTTATCGTCATCGAACATGGTCAGTTGCATTCCTCTCAAGCCGATGCGGCACGCATTCGTAGTAAGACTGACTCTCATCACGATCGCAGCAAGATACCGTAATTCAACTGAGAAGTCCCGCTCCTCGCTCTCATCGACGTGAACCCGTTTTACTTTCACCCCCGTTCCCGCTACCCCCGCCGCTATGCTCCCCCTCCACGGCATCAAGGTCATCGACCTGTCCTCAGTCATCTTCGGTCCCTATTGCGCGCAATGGTTTGCCGATCTTGGTGCCGATGTCATCAAGCTCGAAGCCCCCGAGGGCGATTCCACCCGCCAGACCGGCCCGGGGCTGGAGCCCGGCATGGCGGCGCTGTTCCTCGGCAGCAACCGCAGCAAGCGCGGGCTGGTGCTCGATCTGAAAACCGCTGCGGGCCAGGCGGCGCTCGACCGGCTGCTCGCTACCGCCGATGTGCTGCTGCATTCGATCCGGCCGCAAAAGCTTGGCGCATTGGGGCTGGAACCCGCGGCGCTGCTCGCCCGCCACCCGCACCTCGTCTTTGCCGGCCTGCACGGCTTTGGCGAGGCCGGCCCCTATGGCGGGCTGCCGGCCTATGACGATGTCATCCAGGGCATGTCGGGCATCGCCGACCTGATGGCGCAATCAACAGGCGCCCCGCGCTATATGCCGACGATCATCGCCGACAAGGTATCGGGCCTCACCGCCGGCATTGCCATCCTCGCCGCGATCATCCGGCGCCAAACGACGGGCAAAGGCGGCTTTGTCGAAATCCCGATGTTCGAAACCATGGTGGCCTTCAACTTCGTCGAGCACTTCTATGGCCATCATTTCGATCCGCCGCTGGGGCCGCTGGGCTATCCGCGAGTCATGGCGCCGTGGCGGCGGCCGCTCGCCACCGCCGATGGCCATGTCTGCATGATGGCCTATACCGATGCGCATTGGCGCGGTTTCTTCACCGTCGCGGGCGCCGCCGACCATCTTGCCGACCCGCGCTTTGCCAGCATCGAGACGCGCACGACGCATATCGACGCCATCTACGGCATCGCCGGCGAACTCGTCCGCGCCAGGCCGACCGCCGAATGGATCACCCTGCTCGCAGGCGCGCAAATCCCCTGCGCCCGCGTCATGCCGCTCACCGCGCTGGAAAACGACCCACATCTGCTGGCGACTGATTTCTTCACTCGCATCGACACCCCGGCCGGGCCGCTGCGCTACCCCGGCGTGCCGGTGCTGTTCGACGGCGAGCGTCCGCCGGTTTCGGCGCCGCCGCATCTCGGCGAGCACAGCGTGCAGGTGCTGAGCGAAGCGGGGTTCACGACCGAGGATATCGCGGCGCTGCTGGCCAGCCGCGCTGCACGGCAAGCTTAATCAGCCCCTCTCCCGCAGGCGGGAGAGACGGGCTCTCCTACCGCTTCGCCTTCTCCGCCGCCGGCGCGAAACTTTCCCCGAAATAATCCCCTGCATACCAGCGCGGCGGCTGCGGCGCGTCGGCGATGCGGCGCATGATGCCCGTCGTCAGCCGGGTGAAGCGTGCCGCCGCCGCCCAATCCCACGGCATCGTCATGTCGTCGCTGCGCTCGTGATAATGCTCAACTCGGAAGGTTCGTTCGGCGGCCTGGCAGCGCGTACCGCCGCGCTGATCGCGCCAGCCGGTCTTGATGAACACCGCCGGCACCCCGGCGCGCACCAGCGCATAATGGTCGGACCGGGTGAAGATCGCCTCGGCTGGTTGCGGATCGGGCGAAACACTCAATTTCTCGGCCTTCGCCGCCGCGGCTACCGCGGTCATCATCGTCGAGCGGTCGGCGCCGAAGGGCACGATATCAGCGAAATCACAGGTCAGGATTGGCATATCGAGATTGACCACCGAAACGACGCGCGCCATCGGCACGGTCGGAAAATGCGCAAAATACTCGGCGCCGAGCAAGCCGCTTTCTTCCGCTGTGGTAACGACGAACAGGATCGAGCGCCCCGGCTTGGCCCTGACCAGCGCCCGGGCGGTATCGAGCAGCACGGCGACGCCGCTGGCATTGTCCATCGCGCCGTTGAAGATGCGGTCGCCGGCGCTGTCGGAAGCCATGCCGACATGGTCGAGATGCGCCGACAGCATCACCATGTCACCGGCCAGCGCCGGTTTCGACCCTGGCAGCACACCGATGATATTGGGGCTGGTCACCCGCGTCGCCGTCTGGGCGCGCTCGATCGTCACCGTGCCGGGCAGAGGAAAACCCCCCACCGGGCCCTTGGTGGCGGCGGCCTGCACTGCAGCAAATGACTGCGGCGCCGCAG
>JBMOFG010000220.1:0-4240 GCA_049314415.1 Polymorphobacter sp. | reverse complement strand
CCATGATGGCGTTGGCCATTTCGGCGCCGGTCGCGTTTATGTTCGCTCCGCCACCCAGGGTACCGGTATCATTGCCGGCGGTCCAATGCGTGCCGTTTTTGAAGCCCTCGGCGTTGCCGATGTGGTCACCAAGTCGGTGGGCACCAGCAATCCCTACAACATGATCCGGGCGACCTTTGCGGCGCTTGGCGAACAGACCAGCCCCAAGGCAGTGGCGCAGCGGCGCGGCAAGAAAATTGCCGATCTGATGGCGCGCCGCGGTGACGTTTCGGCACGTGTTGCCGAAGCTGATGCCGAAGCCGTCGCGTAAGGATTGACCAGATGGCTCAAGTCAAACTCACCCAGATTGGTTCGCCGATCCGCCGCGCTCCCGATCAGGAAGCAACGCTGGTCGGCCTTGGCCTCAACAAGATGCACAAGACGCGGGTTCTCGAGGACACGCCTTCGGTGCGCGGCATGATCGCCAAGGTCGCTCACATGCTCAAGGTCGAACCCGTCGCCTGAAGTCCTTTGATTACCGGGCTTGACCGGGAACCAGCTTTTTCGTCAGAGAAAGACATGGTTCCGGGCACGTCCCGGTTATCTGTTTTATCCCTGCGCGTTTAAAGCGAAAGCGAGTGCATCTCATGACAAAGCTCAACGATCTTCACGATAATCCTGGTGCCCGCAAGAGCCGCGTTCGCGTTGGCCGCGGTATCGGCTCCGGCGTTGGCAAGACCGCCGGTCGCGGTCAGAAGGGCCAGACCTCGCGGTCTGGTGTCGCTATAAAGGGTTTCGAAGGCGGCCAGATGCCGCTGCACATGCGGCTGCCGAAGCGTGGCTTTAACAATATTTTCCGCAAGGATTATTCCGAGCTCAACCTTGGTACCTTGCAGGCAATGGTTGACGCTGGCCGTCTCGACGCTACCGCGCTCATCGATGCGCAGGCGCTGGTCGATGCTGGTGTCCTCACCCATGTGCGTGACGGCGTTCGCTTGCTCGCCAAGGGTAGCTTGACCGCCAAGGTCACGACGCTGCCAAGGCCGCCGTCGAAGCTGCTGGTGGCACCATCGTGCTGCCGGCGCCCAAGCCGGCCCCGCTCAGCCGCGATGAACAAAAGGCCGCCCGCGCCGTGGCGCGTGAAGCCAAGGCTGCCGCGCTCAAGGCGGCCAATTAGTTCGCCGCCGCTTTTTGCGGAAATGACACATGGTAGAAACGCCGCGCATTGCCTATCTGGTGGCCTTGCGCGGCGTTTCGCCGTTCGTATGTCCCGGCATGTCGCCGTTTTGATGATCGGGTAGCAACATGGCTTCAGCCGCCGAAAAAATGGCCGCGAACCTCAGCTTCGCCAATTTCTCCAAGGCGACGGAGCTTAAGAAGCGTCTGTGGTTCACCCTGGGCGCACTGATTATCTTTCGCCTCGTTTCGTTTGTGCCGCTGCCGGGGATCGACCCGACCGCGCTTGGCGTGCTTTTCAATCGCACCCAAGGTGGCGTGCTCGACTTTTTCAACATGTTCTCGGGCGGTGCGCTCGAACGCATGTCACTAATTGCGCTTGGCGTGACGCCCTATATTACCGCTTCGATCGTGGTTCAGCTGATGACGTCGCTCGTGCCCAGCTTCATGGCGCTGAAGAAAGAGGGTGATTCTGGCCGCAAGACGCTCAATCAATATACCCGCTATGGCACCGTTTTCCTGACGGCCGTTCAGGGTTATGGCATCGCGGTCGGTCTTGAAAGCTGGGGTGCCGGTCAGGGCGTATCGGCCGTTATCGATCCTGGCATGTTTTTCCGCGTTACCACGGTCATCACGCTGATCGGTGGCACGATGTTTCTGATGTGGCTCGGCGAACAGATCACCAGTCGCGGCATCGGCAATGGTATTTCGCTGATAATCATGGCCGGCATCGTCGCCAATCTTCCCGGTGCTATCGGCCAATTGTTCGAACAGGGCCGCACCGGCGCGTTGTCACCTGTCGCCGTGCTGATGGTCGCCATTGTCGCGCTGCTGACGATCGGTTTCATCTGTCTGATGGAGCGTGCTCAGCGCCGCATCCTTATCCAGTATCCCAAGCGTCAGACCGGTACGCGGCAGTTTCAGGGCGACAGCTCGCATCTTCCGTTGAAGCTCAATACGGCTGGCGTCATTCCGCCGATTTTTGCCTCGTCTTTGTTGTTGATGCCGTTGACCATTGCGCAGTTTGCGGCGCAGGGGGGCAGCGGTCCGGAATGGTTGCTGACCGTCACAACTGCGCTCCAGCACGGCGCGCCGCTGTATATGGCGCTTTACGCGCTTGGCATCATCTTCTTCTCGTTCTTTTATACGGCGGTTGTGTTCAACCCCGAAGAGACGGCGGAAAATCTCAAGAAATATGGCGGCTTCATTCCCGGTATCCGCCCTGGCGTGCGGACGTCGGAATATCTCGATTTCGTGTTGACGCGGGTTACCGTGATCGGCGCGGCCTATCTCACCCTTATCTGTCTGTTGCCCGAATTTCTCTCGGCACGGCTTGGCACCGGGTTGGCTTTGGGCGGCACATCGCTGCTTATCGTCGTCAATGTGACGATGGACACAGTGTCGCAGATCCAGAGCCACTTGCTTGCGCATCAATATGAGGGTCTCATAAAGAAATCGAAGCTTAGGGGAGCGCGCCGTTGAATCTGATCTTGCTGGGTCCGCCCGGCGCGGGGAAGGGTACTCAGGCAAGCCGACTCGTCAAAGAACGAGGGCTTGTTCAACTTTCGACCGGAGACATGCTCCGGGCTGCCGTTGCCGCGCAAACACCTGTTGGCCTGCAGGCCAAATCCGTGATGGAAAGCGGCGGGCTCGTCTCCGATGAGATCGTCAACGGCATTTTGTCGGAACGGCTCGACGATGATGACGCCCGGCGCGGCTTCATCCTTGATGGTTATCCGCGCACCAATGTGCAGGCGCTGGCACTCGATGCAATGCTTGCCGCCAAGGGATTGCACCTTGATCATGTTGTCGAGCTGGGCGTCGACGAGGACGCGCTCGTCGACCGTATCACGGGGCGCTACACCTGCGCCAAATGTGGCGAAGGCTATCATGATCGCCATAAACAGCCACAGACAGCCGGCACGTGCGACGTTTGTGGGTCGAGCGAATTCAAGCGTCGTCCTGACGACAATGCCGAGACTGTGCGGACCCGCATGGCAGAATATCGGGCCAAGACGGCGCCGATATTGCCGCATTATGAAGCGCTCGGCCTGGTCTCCCGCGTCGATGGTATGGCAGACATGAATGCAGTTGCCGAAAGCATCGACAAGGTGATCGGCTCCTGAAGTCGGTAAATGCTTGCCGGAACAGTGCAGGTCAAGCGCGGGCAGTTTTACTGAGACCGATTGCCTGCGATACCGACAGCGCGTAGCGCTCGGTCATGCTGCGCTCTCTCTATCTCGTTGGCGGCTTTGGCTCTGTTGCGCTAGGCATCGCAGGTATATTGCTGCCGTTGCTGCCGACGGTGCCGTTCATGATCCTGGCGGCATTTTGTTTTGCGCGCAGCAGCCCGCGTTTTGAGGCGCGGTTGATCGAACATCCGGTCTTTGGGCCGCATATCATCCGATGGCGGGCCAATGGAGCGATCAGCCGGCGAGGCAAGCTGGCCGCACTGGTCGGCTTTGCGACTTCAGGGTTGGCCGGGCTGGTTTTTGCGCCGATGCCTTATGCGCTGGTGTCGCCTCTTATCGGGTTGGTAGGCGCGGTGTGGGTCTGGCGTCGTCCCGAGGCCTGAGCGCCGGCCCGCCGCAGCGGGCAATTTCGATGCGGCTTGACTCATGGCATAGCCGACGCTAATCGGCCTGTTCCGATAAATCGGAATACTGATCCGGCGGCTATGATGGCCGTCCGGTTCTTGCTTTGAGATGGGGTGCCTGCCCAGCGCATCCTGTGGAGCTTGGAAGGAAATAATCTGTGGCACGTATTGCGGGTGTGAATATCCCGACCAACAAGCGCGTAGAAATCGCTCTGACCTACATCCACGGCATTGGCCGCACGACCGCATCGCGGATCACCAAGGATCTTGGTTTTCCGATCGAGCGCCGGGTGCAGGACCTCACCGACGCCGAAGTTCTGCAGATTCGCGAACTGATTGATCGTGAACTGACGGTTGAAGGCGATCTTCGTCGCCAGACTGCGATGAACATCAAGCGTCTGATGGACCTGGCCTGCTATCGCGGCCTGCGTCATCGCAAGGGCCTGCCGGTCCGCGGTCAGCGCACCCACACCAACGCCCGTACCCGCA
>JBMOFG010000219.1:0-4242 GCA_049314415.1 Polymorphobacter sp. | reverse complement strand
TAGACCGGGTCAGATGCCCCGAACGCTGGAATGAAACCCATGCCGAACTGCGCGTGCTCGACAGTCGCATGGCCAGCGCCAACTGGGCGATCGTGCTGTGCACCCTGGCGGCGCTTTGCATCTGCATCGTCATCGCCATCCTGTTCCTCGGCGAGATCTTCCCGATCTCGTCCGGCAGCATTGTCGCCCCGGTGTTTATCGCGGCGATGGCGCTGCTGATCAGCGGGCTGTTGTTTTTCCTGCATGAAGTGCAGATCGCGTTGCGGTCGGTGCGCGTCAAAGCCGCGCTGCTGCGCGAGGATTAAGGAGGCGTGTCATGTTGAAAAAGCTGTTTGTCGCGGTACTGCTGGCACTCGCCGCCGCACTGCCGGCGTTGCCTGCCGCCGCCGCTTTCTGGCTGGGCACCAAGGGTGACCAGCCGGCAGTCAGCGGCTATGACGTCGTCAGCTATTTTGCCGGAACGCCGGCAGCAGGCAGCGCCGAATTTACGGCGGCGCACGACGGCGCGATCTTCCGCTTTGCCAACGCCGCCAACCGCGACATCTTCATCAAGAGCCCCGACCGCTATGCCCCGCAATTCGGCGGCCATTGCGCTTGGGCGGCGTCGCAGGGAAGGTTGGCGGGGCCTGACCCGACGATCTGGCATATCGTCGGCGATAAGCTCTATCTCAATTGCAGCAAGGACGCCGATACCAAATGGCTGGCAGACGTGCCGGGCAACATCGCCAAGGGCGAAGCCTTTTGGGAAGCCTATGAATATGGCGCGGAGCCTTAAGGGGCTGACCGCTCAATAACGCTGTCGCCTCGGGCTCGACCCGGGGTGCTGCTTTCCTAGACCCCTGCGCAATCAAAGCGGGACCCAGGGTCAAGCCCGGGGTGACGGGAAGGGTAGAGAAGAAAACAAGGAGGGGCATGGGCAAAGCTCATGCTGTCGTCAGACGAGTCCGGGGCGGGAAGGCCGTCCCGGCTCGCTGGCCGGCCAAACTGGGTCCCGGCTAACTGTGTTAGCCGTCGCTCAGTTCTTGGCTTTATCCACCAGCGCGTTCTTGCCGATCCATGGCATCATCGCGCGTAGCCGCGCGCCGACTTCCTCGATCGGATGCGCCTTGGCGGCAATCCGCGACGCCTTCAATTCCGGTTGGCCGGCGCGATTATCGAGGATGAAGTTCTTGACGAACCGGCCACCCTGGATATCGGCCAGCACCCGCTTCATCTCGGCCTTGGTCTCGCTGGTGATGATGCGCGGGCCGGTGGTGATATCGCCATATTCGGCAGTGTTCGAAATCGAATAGCGCATGTTGGCGATGCCGCCTTCGTACATCAAATCGACAATCAGCTTCACTTCGTGCAGGCACTCGAAATAGGCCATTTCGGGTGCATAACCGGCTTCGGTCAGCGTTTCGAACCCGGCCTGGATGAGGTGGGTGAGGCCGCCGCACAGCACCGCCTGCTCACCGAACAGATCGGTTTCGCATTCTTCCTTGAAGGTGGTTTCGATGACGCCCGAACGGCCGCCACCAATCGCCGACGCATAGGACAGCGCGACATCATGGGCATTGCCGCTGGCATCCTGATGGATGGCGATCAGGCACGGCACGCCGCCGCCGCGCGCATATTCGCTGCGCACGGTATGGCCGGGGCCCTTGGGCGCGATCATGAACACGTCGATGTCGGCGCGCGGCTCGATCAGTTGGAAATGCACGTTGAGACCGTGCGCGAAGGCCAGCGCCGCGCCGGGCTTCATGTTGGCGTGCAGGTCTTCGGCATAGATTCCGGCCTGATGCTCGTCGGGCGCCAGCACCATGATGACATCGGCCCAGGCCGCGGCTTCGGCGTTCGACATCACCTTGAAGCCGGCGCCTTCCGCCTTGGCCGCGGTCGCCGAACCCTTGCGCAGAGCGACGCCGACTTCTTTCACACCGCTGTCGCGCAGATTTTGCGCATGGGCATGCCCCTGCGAGCCATAGCCCAGGATGGCAACCTTCTTGCCCTTGATCAGGCCGACATCGGCATCGGCATCATAGTAAACGCGCATTGTCTGTTTCTTCCTGTAATTCTGTGATCCCGGGTCAAACCTGGGAAGTCGGTGAAGCCTGTGTAAATCCTTAAACCGCCTCGGCCCCGCGCGCGATTGCCACTACGCCGGTACGGGCCACTTCGACCAGCCCAACTTCGCGCATCAGCGCGATGAACTGATCGACCTTGCTGGTCGGGCCGCTGACTTCGAAGACGAAACTGCCTGTAGTGGTGTCGACCGGCCGCGCCCGGAAAATATCGGCGATGCGCAGCGCCTCGTCGCGCTCGGGACCTTTTCCGGCAACTTTCACCAGCGCCATCTCGCGTTCGACATGCGGGCCGTAATCGGTCAGATCGATGACCCGGTGCACCGGCACGATACGATCCAATTGCGCCATGATCTGGTCGATCACCGGCGGCGGGCCGTTGGTGACGATGGTGATCCGGCTAATAGCATGATCGCCCGAGACATCGGCAACGGTCAGCGAATCGATATTGTAACCGCGCGCCGAAAACAGCCCGACGATGCGGGCAAGCACGCCCGATTCATTATCGACGATAATCGAAAGTGTGTGCCGCTCGGAGGGGAGATGTTTCACACCAGCGCCTTTGCGTCTTCGTCACGTTCACCTTGGGCGTCGCGGGCATCGAGGATCATGTCGGTATGCGCCGCCCCCGACGGGATCATCGGGAAGCAGTTCGCCAGCTTCGACACCCGGCAATCGACGACCACCGGCCCGTCATGCGCCAGCATCGCCGCGATCCCGGCGTCGAGATCGTCCGGCCCTTCGATAGTGATGCCCTTCCAGCCATAGGCCTGTGCCAGCATCACGAAATCGGGCAGCGAATCCGAATAGCTTTCGCTGTAGCGCCCGCCGTGGTTGAGTTCCTGCCATTGGCGGACCATGCCCATATATTCATTGTTGATGATGAAGATCTTCACTGGCAGCCGATATTGCGTCGCGGTGCCGAGTTCCTGGATATTCATCTGGATGCTGGCTTCGCCGGCAATATCGATGACCAGCGCACCCGGATGCGCCAGTTGCGCGCCGATCGCTGCCGGCAGGCCATAGCCCATGGTGCCGAGCCCGCCGCTGGTCAGCCATTTGTTGGGGGCGTGAAAACCGAAATGCTGCGCTGCCCACATCTGGTGCTGGCCGACTTCGGTCGAGATGATCGGGCTCTTGTCGCGGGTCAGTTCATAGAGCCGCTTTATGGCATGCTGCGGCAGCAGCTCCGGCCCCTTCTGGGTGAAGCCAAAGCTGTCGCGCGCGCGCCAGCCGGCGATATCGGCCCACCATTGGTCGAGATCGGCGGCGCGGTGGCCGCGTGCCCGCCAGATTTTGATCATGTCCTCGAGCACGCCGCCGACATCGCCGAGAATGCCGAGATCGACCCGCACCGTCTTGTTAAGCGACGAACGGTCAATATCGACGTGGATCTTTTTGGAACTGGGCGAAAAGGCATCAAGCCGGCCGGTCACCCGGTCGTCGAAGCGCGCGCCGAGGCAGACCATCAGGTCGCAACGGTTCATCGCCATATTCGCTTCATAGCTGCCATGCATGCCGAGCATGCCGAGGAACTGGCGATGTTCATTGGGCATAGTGCCCAATCCCATCAAGGTACTGGTGACCGGCGCACCCGTCAGCCTGGCGAAGTCGCGCAGCAATTGTGTCGCCACCGGACCAGAATTGATAATGCCGCCGCCAGTGTAAAAAATCGGCCGTTCGGCAGCCGCGATCATTTCAACCGCCGCTTCGATGCTGGCGCGGTCGCCCTTCAACTGGGGTTTGTAGGTCTTATGGCCGATGACGCCGGGCTTTTCATAGCGGGCGCGTTGGATCTGCACATCCTTGGGGATGTCGATGACCACCGGCCCCGGACGCCCCGAGCGTGCGATATAGAACGCCTCATGCAGCACCGGGCCGAGCCGTGCGGTGTCCTTCACCAGATAATTATGTTTGGAACAATGACGGGTGATGCCCACGGTGTCACATTCCTGAAAGGCATCGGTGCCGATCAGATGCGTCGGCACCTGGCCGGTCAGCACCAGCAAAGGCACCGAATCCATCAACGCATCGGTAATGCCGGTAACGGCATTGGTGGCGCCGGGGCCCGAAGTGACGAGCACGACCCCGACCTTGCCCGACGATCGCGCATAGCCTTCGGCGGCATGGACCGCTGCCTGCTCGTGGCGTACGAGAATGTGGCGGATGCGCTGTTGTG
>JBMOFG010000218.1:0-4251 GCA_049314415.1 Polymorphobacter sp. | reverse complement strand
AATCCCAATAATCGGCCAGGCTTTCGCCCTTGATGGCGAAGACCGGCACGCCCGACGCGGCGATCGCGGCGGCGGCATGATCCTGCGTCGAGAAAATGTTGCACGTCGCCCAGCGCACATCGGCACCCAGCGCGGTCAGCGTTTCGATGAGCACCGCAGTCTGAATGGTCATGTGCAGCGAGCCGGTGATGCGCGCGCCCTTGAGCGGCTTGGAAGCACCGAATTCTTCGCGCAGCGCCATCAGGCCGGGCATTTCGGTTTCCGCGATCTGGATCTCGCGGCGGCCAAAGCCGGCAAGGCCGATGTCGGCGATGACATAGTCATGAGTAGCAGTGCTGGTGGCCACGGCGCGTTATCCTGTTTTTTATTAGGCAGCCATCGCCATAGGCGGGCGCGGCTGCGCCGGCAAGCATAAAGATATCTTTATATGATCCGCGCGAAACGCTGGCAGCGAGGCTTTCGGGCATAACGAGCCTTCGGGATCGCCAACGCGATGCCAGTGTCGTGACGGTCGCGGCGCACAGCCATACCGCAGTCTTGGCAGAAACTGCCTTTGGCGTGCAGCGCAAACGCGCTACCGGGCAGGTTGCGACAATCGAGGGCTGGCGCCGTTGCTCATGGCGCGGCAAGACAGTTTGCGGCGGCACTCCGCTGCCATGATGCTTATCGGGAGATATCCCATGTTCCGTTCGCTTGTTGCGGCTCTTTTGCTGAGTGGTGCCACCATGTCCGTTGCTGCCCCGATCGCCTATCCCGCCACCGCGCGCGGCACCGTTGTCGAAACCCGGCACGGCACGCCGGTTGCCGACCCCTATCGCTGGCTGGAAGGCGATGTCCGCAGCGAAAAACCGGTGGCCGATTGGGTGGCGGCGCAGAACGCGGTGACACAAGCCTATCTCGCTTCCCTGCCGCAGCGCGACGCGATCAAGGCGCGGCTGACGCAGCTGTTCAGCTATGAGCGCATCACCCTGCCGGTGGCGCGCGGCGGCCATATCTTCTTTCGCAAGAACAGCGGCCTGCAGAATCAGTCCGTCCTGATGGTCCAGGACGCGGTTTCAGGCTTTGCCGGCGGCGCCGGCGGGGAAGCCCCACCCCGCGTGCTGATCGACCCCAATGGCTGGGCCAAGGACGGTGCCACCGCACTCGCCGAATGGGCGCCGTCGCCCGATGGCAGCAAGATCGCCTATGCAGTGCAGGACGGCGGCAGCGACTGGCGGGTGATCAAGGTGCTCGATGTCGCGACCGGCACGGCGCTGAGCGATGAACTCGACTGGGTGAAATTCTCGGGGCTGGCCTGGAATGGCGACGCCAGCGGCTTTTACTATTCGCGCCATCCGGCCTCGCCTAAGGGCAAGGACTTCGTGTCGGCGGTGTTCGATCACAATGTCTTCTTCCACCGCATCGGCACGCCGCAGAGCGCCGATGTCGAGGTCTATGCTTCTCCGGAAAACCGCGGCTATTACAATATCGCCGAAACCAGTGAAGACGGCCGCTGGCTGATCATCCGGTCGAGCACCGGGTCGGACGATACATATGAAATCCGCGTTCGCGACCTCGCCGACCCGAAGGCCAAGCTGACGACGCTGGTAGCCAAGCGCGCGAACGACTGGCGCTGGGTCGGCGCGGAAAGCAACTCGCTCTATTTCGTCACCAATCAGGACGCACCGCGGTATCGCGTCGTGGCGTTCGACGGCCCCACCGGCGCACCGCGCACGGTGGTGGCGCAGGGTGCCGACACGCTGACCGGCGGCGCCATTGTCGGCAAGCATCTGCTCGTCACCGCGCTCAAGGACGCGCGCAGCGATGTGCGCCGCTATTCGCTCGCCGGCGCCCCCGATGGCAGCATCGCCCTGCCCGGCCTCGGCACCGCCAGCGGCTTCGACGCCGTGCCCGGCACGGCGACAAGCTATTACGCCTTCACCAGCTACAACGCCCCGACGACGCTCTATCGCTACGACGCGGCGACCAACACCAGCACGCTGTTCAGCGCCCCCAAGGTCAGCTTCGACCCTGTCGATTTCGTCGTCGAGCAGCGCTTCTTCACCTCGAAGGACGGCACCAGGGTGCCGATGTTCGTCGCCCACAAGAAGGGCCTGAAAACCCCGGCGCCGACGCTGATGTACGGCTACGGCGGCTTCAACATCAACGTGCTGCCGGCCTACCAGGTCGATGCGCTGGCATGGATGGAGATGGGCGGCGTCTATGCCGAAGTGACGCTGCGCGGCGGCGGCGAATATGGCGCCGAATGGCACGATGCCGGGCGGCGCCTGAACAAGCAGAATGTCTTTGATGATTTCATCGCCGGCGGTGAATATCTGATCAAGTCTGGTATCACGCCAAGCGGCGGCCTCGCCATCCAGGGCGGCTCCAACGGCGGACTGCTGGTCGGCGCCGTTGTCAACCAGCGGCCCGACCTGTTCGCCGCCGCGCTGCCGGCGGTCGGCGTCATGGACATGCTGCGCTTCCCGCTGTTCACCGAAGGCCGCACCTGGACCGACGATTATGGCGAGCCCGAAGACCCGGTGCAGTTCCGCAACCTGCTCGGCTATTCACCCTATCACAACATCAGGGCCGGCAAACACTATCCGGCGATCCTGGTGACCACCGCCGATACCGACGACCGCGTCGTGCCGGGCCACAGCTTCAAATATGCCGCAGCCCTGCAGGCAGCGAACATCGGCGACAAGCCCCACCTCATCCGCATCGAAACCCGCGCCGGCCATGGCAGCGGCAAGCCAACCTCGAAGCAGATCGACGAGATTGCCGACCTGTGGAGCTTCATCGGCTATTGGACCGGGCTGATACGGTAGCGGTGTATCCGCCGCCCCCGCCGGCGGCAGAAGGGAATGCTAGCCGGCGCTCTGCCCGTTCGCCACCAGGACATCGCCGACAAGATAGAGCGACCCGGTGACCAGCACCACCGGCGGGCGGCCACCATCGGCAAGGCCGGCGATTTCGGCCAGCGCGCTGGCGACATCGGCACAGGCCTGGCCCGGCACCCCGGCTTCGCGGGCGATGCGCACAAGATCTTCAGGCGCATGGCCGGCGTGGCGCTGGATCGGTACAGCATAGATCGCAGTGGCGTGCGGCATGAAGGAACGCAGAAAGCCACTGACGTCCTTAGCCGCCAGCATCCCGGCAACAATGTAGAAGGGCCGGTCGGCGAGCATGGCGCCGTTAAAATGTGCCGCGATCGCCTTGCCGGCGGCGGGGTTGTGGCCGCCATCGATCCACAATTCGGCCCCGACCGGCAGCCGTGCCATCAATGGCCCGGCGTCGAGGCGTTGCAGCCGCGCCGGCCATTCCGCCCAGCCCATGCCGGCGCGCAGCGCACCATCATTGACCGGTACGACATCCTGCAGGCGCAGCATGGCGATGGCGAGGCCGGCATTGTCGATCTGATGCGCACCCGCCAGCCGTGGCAACGGCAATTGCAGCAGCCCGCCGGCATCGCGAAAATGCAACGCGCCTTCATAGGCGGCAATGTCCCAGTCAGTGCCGCGAATCCGCAGCGGCGATCCGGTGACACCGGCGATCTCGGCAATGCGCGCCGTCACCGCCTTGGGGTAGCGCGACACCACCATCGGCACGCCCTTTTTAGCGATGCCGGCCTTTTCGCCGGCGATATCGAGGATGGTCGGCCCCAGCCACTGCTGGTGATCAAGCCCGAGCTGCGCAATGCCGGTAACCAGCGGCGCCGCGATGACATTGGTCGCGTCCATGCGGCCACCCAGCCCGACCTCGATGATACAGGCATCGGCCGGCTCGCGCGCAAAGGCCAGAAAAGCCATCGCCGTCGTCAATTCGAAAAAAGTGATCGGCTGGCCACCATTGCGGGCGAGAATATCGCGCAGCAGGTCGCACAGCGCTTCGTCGCCGATAATCTGGCCGGCGACCCGGATGCGTTCGTTGAAGCGGACGAGATGCGGCGAGGTATAGACATGCACCCGCCGCCCCGATGCCTCGAGACAGGCACGCAGAAAGGCAACGGTCGACCCCTTGCCGTTGGTGCCGGCGACATGGAACACTGGCGGCAGCTTGTTCTGCGGATTGCCGAGCCGCGACAGCAAGCGTTCGAGCCGGCCCAGCGACAGGTCGATTTCCACCGGGTGCAGGGCATAGGCAGCCTGCAGCAACGCATCGAGGATAGGATTGTCCGACTGCGCGCGTTCCATCCTAGCTCCCGCCACCATCGGTCGCCGACTATGCCGCGCGGGCGATGCGTCGGGCCATCAGCATGGCGAGCAGCCG
>JBMOFG010000217.1:0-4258 GCA_049314415.1 Polymorphobacter sp. | reverse complement strand
GCCGGCGGGCGCCAGGGCGCCGCTGACCTTCGATGGCCGCGAAAAGGCGCCGCTCGCCGCCACGCCCGATTATTTCATGGGTGCCGATGGCAAGCCCCAGCCGCGCCGCGACGCCACCCCGGGTGGCAAGAGCGTCGGCGTGCCGGGCAATGTCGCGATGCTGGCACTGGCCCATGGCCAACAGGGCAAGCTGCCCTGGGCAACGATTTTCGAGCCGGCGATCGCGCTCGCGCGCGGCGGCTATGAGATCACGCCGCGCATGGCCCGCGCCATTGCCGGCAGCGCCGAACTGCTGGGCCGCTCGGCGGAAGCCCGGGCGCTGTTCCTCAACCCCGATGGCACGCCCAGGGCCGCCGGCACGCGCATCGTCAACGAGCCACTGGCGCAGACGCTCGAAGCCATCGCCAAGGGTGGCCCGAGCGCCTTTTATAAGGGGGCGATCGCGGCGCAAATCGTCGAGCGGGTGCGCACCGCGCCGACCAACCCATCGGTGATGACCCTCGCCGACCTGTCGGGCTATGAAGCCAAGCAGCGCGCCCCGGTGTGCACCGCCTACCGCCAGTGGCGCGTCTGCGGCATGGGCCCGCCCTCGGCCGGCGGCATCGCCGTGCTGGCGATCCTCAAGCAGCTCGAAGGCTTCGATCTCGGCAGGCTCGGCCCCGACAGCCCGGTCGCCTGGCACCTTATCGCCGAAAGCGAACGGCTGGCCTTTGCCGATCGCGCCATGTTCGGCGGCGATGGCGATTATGTCTCGGTGCCTGTCGCCGGCCTGATCGCCCCCGATTACCTCAAGGCGCGCGGCCAGTTGATCAGCGCCAGCGCCACCATGGCGCGTGCCGAGCCGGGGATGCCGAAGGGCGCCCAGCCGCGCACCCCCGCACCGGGCGGTGAAGTGCCGTCGACCACCCATTTCGCCGCTGTCGATGCCGCCGGCAATGTCGCGTCGCTCACCTCGACCGTCGAAGGCAGCTTCGGCAGTTCGCTGGTGGCCGGCGGCATGGTGCTCAACAACGAATTGACCGATTTCAGCTTCGAACCGACCGCCGCCGGCGCGCCGGTGGCCAATCGCGTTGAAGGCGGTAAGCGGCCGCGGTCTTCGATGTCGCCGAGCATCGTTTATGACAGTAAAGGCCGCGCCGTGCTCGCCGTCGGCGCTGCCGGCGGGATGACCATCCCGGCACAGGTTGCCAAGGCGATCATCGGCGTGCTCGATTTCAAGCTGGCGGTCGCCGATGCCATTGCGCTGCCGACCATCTATGTCAGCGATGATCTCGTCATCGTCGAAAAAAGCCCGCAGGGTGAAAAGCTGGTGGCGATGCAGCCGGCGCTCGAAAAGCTTGGCCATCGCGTTGTCGCGGCGCCGCTGCCGTTGAAGGCCAATGGGCTCGAACGCATTGCCGGAGGCTGGCGCGGTGGCGCCGATCCGCGCAGTGAAGGCAATTCGGCGGGCTATTGAGGGAATCCGATGAGCCTTGCGTCCCTTCCCGCCATGCGCCGTGCCGACATGGCGGCGCGTGTCGATGCCGCGTCCAATCTGGTCAGCATGTTCCTCGACCGCGCCGAGGAGCATGGCGATCGCCCGCTGCTGTCACGCAAGGCTGATGGCCGCTGGCAGGCGCAAAGCTGGGCGCAATGCCGTGATATTGTAGCCAGCCTGTCGGCGGCGCTGATCGAGCTTGGCATCAAGCCGGGTGACCGGGTCATGCTGGTCAGCGAAAACCGCCCCGAATGGTGCCTTGCCGATCTTGCCATCATGGCAACGGGTGCCATCACCGTGCCGGCCTACACCACCAACACGACCGCCGATCACAGCCATATCCTCGGCAATTCGGGCGCCCGTGCTGCCATCGTATCGAATGTGAAGCTCGCCGCCACGCTGTTGCCGGCGGTCGCCGACAGCGACCATTGCCGCATCGTCATCGGTATCGACCATCTCAAGGACGCCCAGCGCAGCACGATCGCCATCCACCAATGGGATGCGCTGCTCGCCGCCCGGGCCCGTGATCTTGCCGCCGACTGCGCCGCGGTGCGGGCGCGGGCCTGCATGCAGCGCCACGACATTGCCTGCATCATCTACACCAGCGGCACCGGCGGCGTGCCGCGCGGCGTGCGCCAGCATCATGGCGCCATCCTGCGCAACATCGCCGGCGCCATCGCCATCATCGAACAGGACTTCGTGCCCGGCGATCCGGTGGGCGAACTGTTCCTCAGCTTCCTGCCGCTCAGCCATGCCTATGAACATACCGCCGGCCAGTTCATGCCGGTCGGCATGGGCGGCCAGATCGCCTATTGTGAAGGGCTCGAAAAGCTCGCTGCCAATATCGAGGAAGTGCAGCCGACCTTCATGGTCGTCGTGCCGCGGCTTTTCGAGGTGCTGCGCATGCGCATCGCCAAGCAGATCGAGAAGCAGGGTGGGGTGGCTGTTACGCTGCTCAACCAGGCGCTGCGGCTGGCGCGCAAGCAGGCGCGCGGCGAAAGCCTCAACATTGCCGAACGTGCCCTTGATGCGGTGCTCGAACGCACCATCCGCAAGTCGATCCGCGCCAAATTTGGCGGGCGGCTGAAGGGCATGGTGGCCGGTGGCGCGCCGCTCAATCCCGAAGTCGGCATTTTCTTCGCCGCCATCGGCATCGCCATCCTGCAAGGCTATGGCCAGACCGAGGCCGGGCCGGTGATCAGCTGCAACCGCCCGCGCGCCCGGTTAAAGATGCACACTGTCGGTCCGCCGCTCGATGGGGTCGAGGTCAAGATTGCCAGCGACGGCGAAATTCTGGTGCGCGGCGAGCTGGTGATGGACGGCTATTGGATGAACGACGCCGAAAGCCATCGCGTGCTGCAGGACGGCTGGCTCCACACCGGCGACATCGGCCATCTCGACAAGGACGGCCACCTCGTCATCACCGACCGCAAGAAGGACATCATCATCAACGACAAGGGTGACAATGTCGCTCCGCAGCGCGTCGAAGGCATGCTGACCCTGCAGGACGAGATCGCCCAGGCCATGGTCTATGGCGACAAGCGGCCCTATCTCGTCGGCGTCGTCGTTCCCGAAGCCGAATGGGCGCTCAGTTGGGCGCGCGACAAGGGCATGCCCGCCGATCTGCACAAGCTGGCCCGGGAGCCCGAATTCCAGCGCGCTATGATGGCGGCGGTCGATCGCGTCAACAGCCGGTTGTCGGTGATTGAAAAGATCCGCCGCGTCGTCGTCGCCGATGAAGCCTTCACCACCGAAAACCAGCAGATGACCCCCAGCCTCAAGATCCGCCGCCATGTGCTCAAGCAGGTCTATGGCGAACGGCTGGAAAAGCTTTACGGCGGCTAGGCGCGGCGAAGCTGCTGCTCTGGCGCTATCGCCTACGCTTCGATGCCGCCGGACAAGCGGTGGACGCGACCGTGTCGAGCTTTGCCATGCGCAGCCATGCTATGCCTCGCCACGCGGATCACACCACGCGCCGGGACACCGATGGGCAGATCGTCCTGATACGCTGCCGGCGCGCTCCGTCGCACGTCGCTTGACTCGGCAAGCCTGTCGGCCGCAGTTAGAACATATAGTGAACATGACGAGTCGCCCCGCCTTGCTGCCAGCCCTTGCGGGCCCGGGCCTGCCACCGGCCCCGGGGGGCGACCGGCGTTTCACGCTGGGGCTCGACACACTCGATGCGCGGCTTGGCGGCGGCTTGGCAATGGCCGCGCTCCACGAATTCTATGCGCAGGGGGAGGGGGATACCGCCAGTGCCGCCGCCTTTGCGCTGCTGCTGGCGCTGCGTTGCGGCCGGCCCGGCCCGCTGCTATGGCTGCGCGAGGATCGTGCCGCCCGGCAGGACCGGCCCTATGGGCTGGGGCTTGCCGATCTGGGGCTTGATCCGGCGCGGCTGATGCTGGTGCAGGCACCCGATACGCTGGCGCTGCTGCGCGCCGGGGCCGAAGCGGTGGCCTGCGCTGCGCTGGCCGCGGTGATTCTCGAACCCTTTGGCGGGCGAAGCGGTGGACGAAGCGGTGGGGCAGCGGCCTTCGACCTGACCGCCTCGCGCCGGTTCATGCTCGCGGCGGCGCGTTCGGGGGTGCTCACGCTCGCGCTGCGCAGCGGCGACCCGGTGCCGAGCGCGGCACAATCGCGCTGGCAGGTCTCTGCTGCGCCCTCATTACATTTTGGCGCCGACGCGGCGTTCTCGAATCAAGGCGCCGACGCGCCGTTCTCGCATAAAGGCGCCGACGCGCCGTTCTCGCATAAAGGCGCCGACGCGCCGTTCTCGCATAA
>JBMOFG010000216.1:0-4275 GCA_049314415.1 Polymorphobacter sp. | reverse complement strand
GCCAGCGGGTTGGGGATAGTCGCTTTCGTCCACGCATCGGCCTGTTTGACAAGGTCGGCAGCCTGCTGCCCGGCATGGCTGTCGAGCGTTTTTCTGGCGACTCCGGTTTCCATCACCTTGGCGCGCATTTCTTCGGCGGTGGCAAAGGCCGTCCCGGTCGCATCCGCCACTTTCCTGCCAGTATCGGTGGCGACGAACTTCCGGCCGGCTTTCAGCGCATCGCCGGCCAATTTGTCGACCTTGGCGTTGAAATCATCGGGCTTGCCGTCGTTCATCGCACCGCTCCTCAGCCGTTGGGATAGATCGGAAAGCGCGCGCACAGCGCTCGCACCCGCACATTGACCGCGGCTTCGACGGCGGCATTGCCTTCGTCACCATTGGCAACAAGCCCGTCGAGCACATCGGCGATCATATCGCCGATGGCGGTGAATTCGGCCTGACCGAAACCGCGTGTCGTGCCGGCAGGGCTGCCGACGCGGATGCCGCTGGTCTTGGTCGGCGGCAGCGGATCGAAGGGCACGCCATTCTTGTTGCAGGTGATGCCGGCGCGTTCGAGCGCTTCATCGGCCTGGCGGCCGTTGAGCCCCTTGGGCGTCAGGTCGATCAGCGCCAGATGGGTATCGGTGCCGCCGGCGACGACCGCGCAACCGCGCGCCACCAGCCGCGCCGCCAGCGTCTGGGCATTGGCGACGACACGGATGGCATAATCCTTGAAATCCGGCTGCAGCGCCTCGCCGAACGCCACCGCCTTGGCGGCGACGACATGCATCAGCGGGCCACCCTGCAAGCCCGGGAAAACCGCGCTGTTGAACTTCTTGCCGAGCGCTTCGTCGTTCGACAGGATCATGCCGCCGCGCGGGCCGCGCAAGGTCTTGTGGGTCGTTGTCGTCACCACATCGGCGTGCGGCAGCGGCGACGGGTGGATGCCGGCGGCGACCAGCCCGGCAAAATGCGCCATGTCGACGAGCAGCTTTGCCCCCACCTTGTCGGCGATGGCGCGGAAACGGGCAAAATCGATGATGCGCGGATAGGCCGAACCGCCGGCGATGATCAGCACCGGCTTGTGCGCGATGGCAAGACGCTCGACTTCGTCATAATCGATGCGATGGTCTTCACGGCGCACGCCATATTGCACGGCGTTGAACCATTTGCCCGACATGGCGGGCGCGGCGCCGTGCGTCAAATGGCCACCGGCATCAAGGCTCATGCCAAGGATCGTGTCACCCGGCTTGGTCAGCGCCAGCATGACGGCGCCATTGGCCTGCGCGCCAGAATGCGGCTGGACATTGGCATATTTGCAGTTGAACAATTGCTTGGCGCGCTCGATGGCGAGCGTTTCGACCGCGTCCGACGGCGCGCAACCCTGATAATAGCGCTTGCCCGGATAGCCTTCGGCATATTTGTTGGTGAACACTGAGCCCTGCGCTTCGAGCACGGCGCGCGAGACGATGTTTTCCGACGCGATCAGTTCGATCTGATGCTGCTGCCGGTCGAGTTCCGAGGCAACAGCGGCTGCAACAGCGGCATCGGCGGCGCCGAGATGCGTGTCGAAAAAGCCGGTCGGCAGGGTCTCGGTGACCGCGGGGTTGCTGCTCATAATGCGTCCTTTCACTAACCCAGCTTGGCGACACGACCCGCGTGGCGCCCGCCGGCAAAATCGGTGGCGAGAAATTCGGTCACGCAATCGCGCGCGGCTTCGACACCGATGATCCGGCTGCCGAGCGCGATGCAATTGGCATCATTGTGCAAGCGCGCCAGCCGCGCCATCAGACCCGTTGTCACAAGCGCGCAGCGCGCCGCGGGGTTGCGGTTGACCGCGATCGAAATGCCGATGCCCGAGCCGCAGACGGCGATCCCGCGCGCCGCGCTGCCACCGGCAATCGCCGCGGCGAGTTTGGCACCATAATCGGGGTAATCGACCGACGCTTCATCAAACGGCCCGAGATCGAGAATGTCATGCCCCTGCTCGCGCAATTCACCGGCCAGCAGCGCCTTCAGCGCATAGCCGGCATGGTCGGAGGCAAGAGCGATGGTGCCGGTCATAATGGCAGTGGGACCTATCAAGCGAATCTGGCCCCGTAACTAGTCGCAGGCGCGGTCGGGAGCAATCGAATTGGGCGAGGCAGCGCCCCAATGCGCGCCGCGCCGCAAGACTTCGGATCGAATCGTCGCACCGTCTGAAAGCTCAAGATCAATCCGTGGCCCCAGCCAATCTCCAGCCTTATTCAAACGTCAGATCGCCGCTGTCCGGCTCGCGCAGGTAGCGCGCGATGTCATCCTCCGTCACATCCTCGAAGCGCGCTGGCGACCAAAGCGGGTTCTTGTCCTTGTCGAGCAGGACGGCGCGGACGCCTTCGAAGAAATCTTGGCCGTGGCGGATCTGGCAGACCATCCGATATTCGGTGATCAGCGCGTCCTCGATTTCGGCATCTTCGGCCATGCGCAGCCCGAGCAGGCTGAGCTTGCACGAGGTGGGGGACATCTTGCGGATGATCGCCGCCTGCGCCTGCGCCCAGTCATCGCCGTCATCGAGGCTAGCGAGAATATCTTCCATCCGGTCATGGCCGAAATGGAAATCGATGCCATCGCGCAGGGCCGCCAGCGTGCCGGCCCCCGGGTCACCGTGCAGGGCGGCAAGGATGGCAGCGACATCTTCATCGCTGTCGGCGAGCAGATCGCGCAGCACCGGCAGACGCTCGGCGGGCACGAAATGCGTCGCGATGCCGGCGTACAGGCAATCGGCCGCCTTCAGCCGTGCGCCGGTCAGCGCCAGCCAGGTGCCGATTTCACCAGGCAAGCGCGCCAGCGCATGGGTGCCGCCGACATCGGGGATGAGGCCGATACCGGTTTCGGGCATGGCAAACAGGGTGCGTTCGGTGACGATGCGGAACGGTCCATGGATCGACAGGCTGACGCCGCCGCCCATGGTGATGCCGTCGAGGATCGCGACATAGGGTGTCGCCAGCCGGGCGATGGCCTGATTCATGCGATATTCGTCGTGGAAGAACGTTTCGAACAACACCCGGTTCTGCCGGCCTTCCCGGCCCAGGATGGCGATGTCGCCGCCGGCGCAGAACGCCTTATCCCCGGCGCCTTCGATGACAATGCGTTCCACCGCAGGGTCGGCCGCGGCGGCGAACAGCGCGCGATGGATGCTATGCGCCATCGGCAGGTTGAGCGCGTTGAGCGCCGCCGGGCGGTTGAGCATCAACCACAGCGCCCGGCCGCGACGTTCGACGAGCACGGCTTCAGGGGTCATCATCTCGGTCATGTCCGCTCCACCATGTTGCCGCCGCCCTGGGGAATTGCGATCGGCACGGCGCTGGTTGTCAAACGCGCCAGCAAGGTGCCGGCCTCATCGGTCAGATCGGCCTCCATGAAGGCGATGCGCTTGCCCAGCTTTAGGCATTTGGCATCGACGAACAGGGGCACGCCCGCCTTGGCCGGCGCAAAGAAGCTGGTTTTCAATTCGATGGTCGGGATGCCGATGCGCTCGCCGGCTTTCACAATCGCGGCAAAGGCAGCGGCATCATCGAGCATGGCGACAACGATGCCGCCCTGCACGCTGCCCATCGGATTGGTGAATTCCGGGCCGGGGAGATAGCGCACCCGCACCGTGCCGGCCTCGCTGTCGAGTGCCAGTATCTCCATGTTGAGCAGCACGCCCGTCGGTGGCACGAAACGGTTCATGCGCGCCATCAGTTCGGCATCGGTCATCGCCACGGTGCAGGCCCTCACAAGATTTCGGTGGTTGCAAGCCCGAACGCTTTAAGCGCCGGCACGAGCGCGTCAACATGGGCGTCGGCGCGGGTGAAGATCGCCCGGCCCGGCGGCGCCTCCCCCTGTGCAGCGGCGACAGCCTCAGGCCCGAGCAGATACGCCACTCGGCGCGCAATGCCGGCTGCGCCATCGACAAAGCCGAGCCGCGGCGGGGCCGCTTGCGCAAGTTGCATCAGCAACAGCGGAAAATGCGTGCAGGCAAGCACCACCGTGTCGAGCTGGTCACCCCCCGGCTGCGCCAACAGCCCGGCAAGTTCGGGCGCGACATCGGCGGCGGTGACGGTCTGCCCGGCCAGCTGTGCCTCGGCCAGTTCGACAAGCCGCGCCGAACCATGGCGCAGCACAAGGCAATCCGCAGCGAATTCCGCCGACAACCGGTCAACATAAGGTTGCCTTACCGTCGCCTGCGTACCGAGCACGCCGATGACCCGGGTTCGCGAGCGTTCGGCGGCGGGCTTGATTGCGGGCACCGTGCCGATGATCGGCGCATCGAGC
>JBMOFG010000215.1:0-4299 GCA_049314415.1 Polymorphobacter sp. | reverse complement strand
TGACCGCGCGCAAGGCCTACCCGCTGCGGCTCGACCCGGCGCTCCACGACGCCATCGAACGCGCCGCCGCCAGTGATTTGCGCAGCATCAATGCCCAGATCGAAGCCCTGCTGCGCGAGGCGCTGGCGCGGCGCGGGATCAAGGTCGGGGTGACACCGGCGGCGCGGCGGGGACGGCCGGTGGGAGAGCGCTCGTAAGCTCCCTCCCTGTTCAATCGCCCTACCCCTCCTGCGCCGCCGCATCGAGCAACGCCGCCACCTGCACTGCATCCCCCGGAAACCCCGCGGCGACCCAGGCGCGCTCGAACGCCCCCAGACGCCGCGCCACTTCCGGCCCCGGCACGACTCCACGCGAAATCAGGTCGCGCCCCGATGCCGGCAGCTTCGGCCGCTGCCACGCCGCCAGTTCGGCTACCTCGGGCCCCGCCTGCCCCGCGATCAACAAGCGATCGACGACCGCTTCGGCCCCGATCGACCACGCCAGCGGCAACAGCGCCGCGTCGTCATGCGGTACCGTGGCGAGCGCCACCCTCGCCCGATCGGCATTCGACAGCCGCAGCCGCCCGGTGACAGCATCGGCTGTTTCGGCGGTCAGCAGTGCCGCCAACCGCCGCCGCCAGTCGCGCGGCAACCCACTTGCCGCTTCCGCCGCGATTGTCCGCGCCAGCACCGGCAACCGGTCCGGCGCAAATTCGGGCAGCACCGGCCGCCAGATACCCTGTTCGAGCATCAGCGCCATGATCGCCAGCGCGTCGGGCAGCGACAAGATCCCGCGCAATTCCAGCGCGATGCGTTCCCGCGACAGCGCCATCAGGTCGTTGGCGCGCGCCGTGCACGCCGCCAGCCCCTCGGCATCGACGACGCCGGCAAAACGCGCCGAAAAACGAAAGAAGCGCAGGATGCGTAAGTGGTCCTCGGCAATGCGCTGCAACGGCGCGCCGATGAAGTGCACCCGCCGCGCCTGCAGATCCGCCAGCCCGCCGAAGAAATCGCTGATTTCGCCCCCCGGCAGCGCCGCGTACAGCGCATTGATGGTGAAATCGCGCCGGCTGGCGTCTTCCTGCCAATCATCGGTAAACGCCACTTCGGCATGGCGGCCATCGGTCGCGACATCGCGGCGCAGCGTCGTCACCTCGGCGGTCAGCGTCTTGCCGACCGCGGTCACCGTGCCGTGTGCCAGCCCGGTCGGCACGGCTTTCAGGCCCGCCGCTTTCACCCGTTCCATCACCTGTTGCGGCGTCAGCCGTGTCGCCAGGTCGATATCGGCCCCCGCCGTGCCGTTCAGCGCATCGCGCACCGCACCGCCGACAAGCCGGGTCTCCCCCGCCGGCGCCTCGAGCGCGGCGAGCAGCGCCTCGCCTTCCGGCGTCAGCGCCCAGGGCGGCACCGGCAGCATCACAAGCGGCGCGACAGGTTGACGATCATCCCCGCGGTCGCCCCCCAGATCTCGTGCGCGCCATGACGGATGATAAAGTAATCACGCCGCCGCCCCTGCCATTCGGCGCTGTGCAGTTCGTGATTGGCCGGGTCGATGACATGCGCGAAGGGCACATGGAAAACCTCCGCCACTTCGGCCTCGGCACGGCGCAGCGCCAGCCCGGGCGGCACAAGGCCAACGACCGGCGTGATCGCATAGCCAGTGCCGGTTTCATACGACCCCAGCGTGCCGAGCACTTCGACGTGGTGGCTAGCGAGGGCCACCTCTTCCTCGGCCTCGCGCAGCGCCGCAGACACATGGCCGTCATCATCCGGATCAACCCGTCCGCCGGGAAAGGCGATCTGCCCGGGATGTTTCGTCATGTTGGCGTTGCGCCGGGTGAGCAGCAGTTGCGGCACCGCTTCATTGGTAATAGCGATCAGCACCGCCGCCGGGGTGAGCGAGACCGCGCGTTCGAACCCGGTATCGGCGGTGACATCCCAGTCACCCCGCAGCCCCGCAGGCCCGCCGGGCAGCAGCGCGGCGCGCAGGCGATCTATCGGCATCAGGCCGGCATGAATGGAAAAAAGGCACCGTCGCTCCACAGCCCGGGCGGCGATGCCGCCTCGGCAAGCGCCAGATCGGCAAGCTGGTAGAACACCGGCCGGTTGACCAGCGCCAGCAAACCGGCGCGGACATGGAGATAGGGCCGCGGCGTCCCATCGGCGGCGGTATCGATGCGCAGGATATTGTCATGACCAGCGGCGACCAGATCATCGGTATTGGTACGGAAAATGATGCGGCGGCCCGGCCCTTCACCCTCGCTGGTGGCCTCAACCGCGACAAAGGGCGCGTCATCAACCTCGATGTCGAGTTTTTCACCGGGAGTTACCAGAACGTGAGCACCATCGGGTTCGCGCCGCAGGATGGTCGAAAACAGCCGGACAAGTTCCTTGCGGCCGATCGGCGAACCCTCATGGAACCAGGTGCCATCGGCGGCGATGCGCATTCGCGAATCACCACAATGCGCCGGGTTCCACAGATGCACCGGCGGCAGCCGCCCGCTCTGGAGCAGCGCCGCCAGTTCGCCCAACGAGCGCCCGGCCGAATCGCGTACGGTATCGATCATACTGGTGTCTTAGCGCGGCTGGCGCATGGAGCAAGCAGTGAGGGCACTTGTCCGCAGGCGACAGCGCCCCCTTGGGGGAAACGCGGCATATCGGCGCTAGGCCGCTCGGCGCAGCCCGTCCTTGCCTTCGACCCACGCCATGCCTGGCAGCGCTGTGGGGTCGCCGCGCAGCAGCAGCCGGTCCTGATCGACAGGGCCGGGCATGATCCAACCCGAAGTGACGCCCGCGGCAAAGCCAAATCGTCCGTAAAAGCCGGTGTCGCCGATCAGCAGGATCGCCGGCGCGCCAGCGGCATCGGCAGCTGCCAACGTTCGGTGCATCATCGCCGAGGCGATGCCGGCGCCGCGCTGGCCGGCGGCAACGGCAACCGGGCCAAGCAGCAACAGCGGCGTACGGACATCCGTGGCGCTGCGTAACGCGATCTCCCAGCATTGAAGGGATCCGACGATGCCCGAGACGTCGCGTGCCACCCAGGACAGGTCGGCAAGCGGCACAGCGCCTTCCCGCAGCCGATAGGCAGTGCGGTTACGACGCCCCGAACCGAAGGCAGCGTCGAGCAAGGCTTCGATGGCCGGCTGGTCTGCGGCCGTTGCTGAGGTGATGTCGATCAATCCGGGGGAGTCTTTCCAACGGCGGAACAAGGGGATGCCATGCCACCTGGATGGTGGCACGGGCTCAGCCTCGTCGGCTCATCGGACGATCTGTCTTGATCATGGCGGCGTCGATATCATGCGCGCGCTTGCCTTGCAACGAACCAAGCGCGCCGCGCGATCAGTGCAGGCGGCGTTCCAGGCCGGCGATTGCTTCGTCGGTCAGCTTCGACGCAAGCGCCTTGTCGACATTGGCCGCGATCAGCGTTGCGGCGGCAGCCGTTACTTGGCGGGCGACATCGGCGCGCAGTTCGGCCTCGGCGGTGCGTTCGGCGGCGGCAATCTTGGCTTCGGCGGCAAGGGTGCGGCGCTCGATGGTCAGTGTGGCATTCTTTTCAGCAGAAGCGATGAATTCGCTGGCTTCGTTGCGGGCACGGGCAACAATCGCCTCGGCATCAAGCGTTGCCGCTTCCCGCCGAGCATTGGCATCAGCAAGCAGCCCTTCGGCTTCGGTGCGCAGCGCCAGGGCTTCATCAAGCTGGCGCTTGACCCCAGCAATCCGGTCATCAAGGGCACCGGCGATGCGCTGCGGGAGTTTACCCAGCACAATGGCGAGAACGAAAAAGATGGTCATCGACACATAAACGTAGAATTCGGCACCCTGCCCAAGCAGCAGCGCTTCTTCATGATGTTCGCTGCCGGGCGCGATAGTTCCGGCCTGGTGGGCTTCGGCCGCAGCAACGGCTTCGGACGACAGCGCGGTCTTGATGGTGCGCGGCAGCGGCGAAGGCATAATGTCGGTCACGCGGCGAGATCCTGCTTCTGAGCCGCCAGCGCGGCTTCGATGTCGGCGGCGGAAAGTTCAAGGCCGGTCAGCCGGGTCACGGCAGCACCAGTCAATTCAGTCGTCGTAGCAGCAAGCGCCGCTCGGGCGGTGGTCCGTGCCCCGGCGAGCCGGGTGGCTGCTTCGGATGCCTTGGCATCGAGCACGTCGCCCAGCAAGCCCTCTCCTTCTGACGTGTTCACCCCATTGATGCCAATGGCGCTGTACTGGGCTTGGGTTGGGTTGATGGTGTCGTTGTTGGCCACGCCATCTGCGCTTTGCACGATAGCGGCGTAGGCGTTCACGATGGTCTGCACTTTGGCGGCACTGTCGGCCAAGG
>JBMOFG010000214.1:0-4350 GCA_049314415.1 Polymorphobacter sp. | reverse complement strand
CACCGGTGACCAAGGCGCCATTCCGGAAGTGACCAGGCAGACGATGCGTGATTCGGGTCTGGCGCATCTGCTGTCGATTTCGGGGCTGCATATCGCGGTGGTGGTCGGCGGCACCTTGTTCCTCGTGCGGCGGTTGCTGGCGCTGTCGCCCTGGTTGGCGCTGCGCCTGCCCCTGCGCACCATCGCGGCGGCGGCAGCGGCGCTGGTCGGGATCGGCTATACGCTTCTCGCCGGGGCGGAGGTGCCGACGGTACGGACTATTCTCGCCACGCTGATCGTGCTCGTCGGCATGGTCATCGGGCGCGAGGCTTTTTCGCTGCGCCTGCTTGCAGCGGCAGCAATGTTCATTCTGGCATTGCGTCCCGAAGCCCTGTTGGGGGCAAGCTTCCAGCTTAGCTTTGCCGCCGTCATTGCCATCGTGGCGCTGTACGAATCGGCCCTTGGCCGCTGGTTGACCGTCGCCGGCGAGAATGAAGGCCCGTTGCGCGCGCTGTGGCGCCATCTTGCCGGCCTGTTGGTCAGCGGGCTCGTCGCCGAACTGGCGCTGGCATCGATCGGGCTGTTTCATTTCAACCGGACCGGGCTTTATGGCGTGTTTGCCAATCTCTTCGCCATTCCGTGGACGAGTTTTGTGATCATGCCGGCGCTGATGCTGGCACTGCTCGCCGAAATCGCCGGTATCGGCATGCTGGTGTGGCCGTTGGTCGGCACGGCGATGGCAGTGCTGGTGTCCGTTGCGGAAGCTACCGCGGCGACACCGGGTGCCATCGTCCGCCTGCCGATGATGCCGGTGCCGGCTTACGCCCTGATCATCGCCGGCGGGTTGTGGCTGGCGCTATGGCGGACACGCTGGCGCTGGTGGGGCGGCGGAGCGGTGGCGCTCGGCTTTGCGGTGGCGTTGGCTGCATCGCCGCCCGATCTGTTGGTTACCGGCGATGGTCGCAATGCGGCGTTGCGCTTGTCCGGCGACCGGCTCGGCTTCATCCGGCCGCGTACCGGGGATTTCCTGCGCGATATATGGAGCGATGCGCTCGCCGCCGACGGCGATGTTGACCTCATCGATCTGCCCGGCACGGCGTGCAGCCGCGACGCCTGTGTTGCCCGCTTCGCCCGCGGCGGGCGCTACTGGCGGTTGCTGATTACCCTGTCACGCGACTATATCGACCGCCCGCGCTTTGAGGCCGAATGTGCCCGCGCCGACATCATCGTGTCGGACCGCCGCCTACCACGCTGGTGCCAGCCGCACTGGCAGAAGTTCGATCGCAGCGCGCTTGTCGACAGCGGCGCCGTGGCGATCTGGCTTGGCAGCGGCCGGATTGTCCGGGTCAACGACCGGGCAGGCGACCATCCGTGGCGGCCGGGGTCATCACCGGACGCTCGGGGGCATCGGCGACATGTTCGGTCAGCGCATCGAAGAAGCGGTTGAACGCCAGCGCGGCGCTGAAATCGATCGGCTGGCCGATATCGTCCTGCGGCTTGTGATAGCGGGTGCGGTACCAGGTGCGGAACCGCGCCTCCTCGGGGCTGCCGGGGTCATAGCCGAACATAAAGGCGATGGCGGGCACACCGATGCCGAGGAAAGGCGAGGCATCGGTGCGGGTGATCATGCCGCGTACGGGCTCTAGGTCGGGACGTGGCGTGATTCCCATCGGCGCCGCCACGTTCTCGACATGGCGGATCAGATTGCTCTTGTCCGACCCGATGACGGTAAGGATCTTGAGCGGAAACAATGGCCGGATCGCATCGAGGGTGATCGCTGCCGCCAGTTGTTCGCGCGGGACGCTCGGGTGATCGACGAACCAGCGCGAGCCGAGCAGGCCCTTTTCCTCACCGGTGAAGACCGCGAACAGCACCGGCCGGCGAAAGCCCTTGCCAGCGCGTGCCTTGGCCAGCCGCACCAGCGTCGCGACATAGGCGGCATCGTCGAAAGCGCCATTGTAGATGGCATCGCCCTTCACCGGCTCGCCGATGCCAAAACCATCGAGATGCGCATCGATGACGATGGTTTCGCCGGCCAGCGCCGGATCGGTGCCGGGCAGCAGCGCCAGCACATTGTCGCTGGTGAAATCGCGCTGCGAGACGGTGAGTTCGGCCTCGAGTCGGGTTGCGAGGTCGAACCCCGGCAACGGCTGCACCGCGATACCGGCAGCGAGCAGCGCGTCGGCGTCATGCCCCGACCCGGCAAGCAGTACCGGCAGCGCCGCAGCGTTCAGCCGGATCACCGGCAGTGCGGCATGCGCCGGCGGCGCTGCACCGCGCCGATCGATGCTGCGCGCATAGGCCGCCGGCCAGAACCAGTTCGGCTGTTCCTGGGTGTATCCGACATCGTCGATGTTGATCAGCCCGACAGCGCCCGCCTTTGCCACCGCGTCGAGCCGCGCCGCCGCGCCCGGCATGGCCGCCCGGCGGCCGCCGAAGCACAGCACGATCTTGCCGGCGACATCGGTGCCGACCTCGCTGGCCCCGCAATAGCCGCGAAACACCAGTGGCGCCGAAATCTGTTCCGGCAGAGCATCCGTGGCGCGGATCGTCGCATCGTGCAGAAAATGCAGTACCGTCGTGCGGCCATCGGGCGCGCGTATGACAAAGCGCGTGCCGGCGCTTTCGACCCGGCTTTCGTGAAGCGGCACCGTCTGGCGATAGCCACGCTTGTCGCCCATCGGCTGCAAGCCCGCCGCCTTGAACGCGTCGGCAACCAGATCGACGGCGCGGGCATGGCCGGGCGAGCCGGTGTCGCGCCCCTGCATCGTATCCGATGACAATTGCCCGATCAGCTTCCACCACGCCTTGGTATCGGCATCGGCCGGCCCCGCCGCGAGCGCCGGTACCGCGAGTGTGACGGCCGCCAGCGCCCCCAGTGCGCGCCGCATCACATCGCTTCCGGCATGCCGAGGTGCATCAGGAAATCGCCCTTGCCGACCGGTACGCCATTGGCGCGCAAGATCGCATAGGCGGTGGTGGCATGGAAAAAGAAGTTCGGCAGCGCAAAGCCGGTCAGGAAGGCGGTGCCGGTGAAGCGATAGCCCATGCCATTGGGGAATTTCAGCGCGATGTCGCGCGTCGCACCCTCCGCAATCAGCGCCGGGTCGACACCGTTGATGAAGGCGATCGTGCGGTCGATGCGGTCTTTCAACTCGACAAAGCGCGCTTCGGTATCGGCCATTGGCGGCGGGGTCAGTCCGGAAAGGCGCGCGACGGCTCCCTTGGCCGCATCGGACGCCATCTGAAACTGACGGGGCAGGGGGTGCATGTCGGGCGCCAGTCGCGCCGCGAGCAGATCGGCCTCGGACGCGTCACCCGTTTTGTCGAGCCAGGCGCGCATGTTGCCGAGTGTGGCGACGAAAACCGGAACGGATGCGTCGTAAGTCGAAAAGGCCATGCTTGCTCTCCTGTCGAAATGTTCCGGCCACGATAGCGGCGAATGCCGGGCGCGCCAGCGAAGCCCTAAGAAAAACCCCCGCCAGCCGGGCTGACGGGGGTGATTTTCGTTTCGGCAGGCGGGGTCAGATGCCCTTGGAAATCGCCGCATCGAGGTTGGCGCGGACGGCTTCAAAGAATTTCTCGGTGGTCATCCATGCTTGATCGGGGCCGACGAGCAGCGCCAGATCCTTGGTCATCGCGCCCGATTCGACCGTTTCTATGCAGACGCGTTCCAGCGTTTCGGCAAATTTGGTCACGTCGGGCGTGCCGTCGAGGGCGCCGCGGTGCTTGAGACCGCCCGTCCAGGCAAAGATCGACGCGATCGGGTTGGTGCTGGTCGGCTTGCCTTCCTGGTGCATACGATAATGGCGGGTGACGGTGCCATGCGCGGCTTCGGCTTCGACGGTCTTGCCATCGGGTGTCATCAGGATCGACGTCATCAGGCCGAGCGAACCAAAGCCCTGCGCGACCATGTCCGACTGCACATCGCCGTCGTAATTCTTGCAGGCCCAGACGAACTTGCCCGACCATTTCAGGGCGCTGGCAACAAGGTCATCGATCAGGCGATGTTCATAAACGATGCCAGCTTTGCGGTACGCTGCCTTGAAATCATTGACATAGACTTCTTCGAACAGATCCTTGAAGCGGCCGTCATAGGCCTTGAGGATGGTGTTCTTGGTCGACAGATACACCGGCCATTTGCGGTTGAGGCCGTAGTTGAGGCACGCCTTGGCGAAATCGCGTATCGAATCGTCAAGATTGTACATTCCCATCGCGACCCCGGCCGAGGGATAATCGAACACTTCATGCTCGATAGTTTCCTCGCCGTCCTGGCTGACCCATTTCATCATCAGCTTGCCAGGCCCGGGGACGCGGAAATCGGTGGCGCGATACTGGTCGCCAAAGGCGTGGCGGCCGATGACGATCGGG
>JBMOFG010000213.1:0-4374 GCA_049314415.1 Polymorphobacter sp. | reverse complement strand
TTATTGAAAAAGTCGATTCATTGAAAGATCCGACAACGGCAAACTAACCTGTGTCGATAAAGAACAGACGCACCGGACAATCGGGTGGCTCGCCAAACTGCTCCAGGCGTACTGAACGGGTGGGATAGGGGCGCCATGAAGACCGCATCGACCGCTGCCGGCGCCGCGCACGTGGCGCCGGCAGGCATCTAGGTGCTGGCGGCTACGCTGGGTAGCGAGATCATTCGCTTGGTCGTGGAGCGGGATGTGGGATCATGTGCGGTGCCGTCTGCGCTCCGCCGCCCGCAAACACACAGCGCAGGTGAATTTGGAAGGGCTGGCCAGTTTGGCAGCGTGACAAGCCAAGCGCATCGCGGCATCATGAAATTCCGCCGCTTATGGCGTCAACCCAGGGGAAGACACGCGATGTTCTCGCATATCATGGTCGGCACAAACGATCTCGACCGCGCCAAGAAATTCTATGATGCACTGCTTGCCACCCTCGGTGCCGGGCCGGCCATGGTCGACGGCCATCGCATTTTCTACATGACACCGACGGGCATTTTTTCGGTATCGAAGCCGATCAACGGTGAACCGGCGACCTTTGCCAATGGTGCAACGATCGGCTTCGCGGCGGCCTCGCCGGAACAGGCCGATGCGTGGCACGCGGCAGGCATCGCCAATGGTGGCACGAATTGTGAAGATCTGCCCGGCGTGCGCACCGGCGGCATGGGCAGCCTCTATCTTGCCTATCTGCGTGATCCTGATGGCAACAAGCTGTGTGCGCTGCACCGCATGTAATCAGGCCAGATCGAGGCCCAGCGCGCGCGACAGATCGTCGAGCGCCTGGGCTTCGCTTTTGACCTTGATCGCTGTCATGCCAAGCGCGGCGGCCGGTTTGCAGTTGATGCCAAGATCATCGAGATAAACACAGGCCGCCGGCGAAACCTCGATAGTGGTGCACATCAACTGGTAAATGCGCGGGTCGGGCTTTCGGATCCCGGCCTTGGAACTTTCGATGACATGGTCGAAGCGCGCCAGGATCGCGGCAACCGTTTCGGCCTTGGCCGGATCGCGCGTCATGCCGGCACCGTTGCCGACGCGCGCATTGTTGGTGATGCAGCCCAGTTTCAACCCGGCCGCGCGGCATGTATCGAGTGCTGCCACCATGCGCGGCCGGATATCGCCGGCGAGCAGGCCAAGTACGTCGGCGCCGCGAATGTCATGGCCGAGTGCTGCGGCTTCGGCCGCGAAGGCTGCATCGAAGCCATTGGCATCCAGCTCGTCGCGCTCCAGCTGTGCCCAGGCGTTGCGGTCCGGGTCGATGCTGTTGATGCGGCGGATGATATTCGCCGGCAGGCCGCGCTCCGCCTCGTAACGATTGAAGGCATCGAATGGCGAGGACGTGATCACGCCGCCAAAATCCCACAATATTGCCGCGATCGTCATGCGTACCCGCTCCCGTCGTTCAGGGCTGCTTCGCTACGCGGCAAAGCGTCGCTGCGCCAGCCTTGACCCCGCAAAAGTCGTGGTCGGGCTATGTTTGCACTGCAACAAGACTTGCATATAATAAGCACAGATACTATCGGCATGGACATGACAGACAATGTTGCTGCCCTTCTTGCCGATACCTCGCGCTTCCTCCGTCGGCGGTTCGATGCGCGCGCGCGTCGAATTGGTGTCAGCCGTGCGCAATGGCAGGTGCTGTTCGCGCTTTCCCGGAATGAAGGCATCAACCAGGCCGGGTTGGCCGAAGCACTTGACGTCGAAACCATCACTGTCGGCCGCATGGTCGACAGGCTGGCTGACGCCGACCTTGTTGAACGTCGCGCCGACCCAACCGATCGCCGCGCCTGGCGCCTGCATTTGACGGACCGCGCACACCCCATTCTGGAGGAACTGCGTGCTGTAGGTGAGATCGTCATGGATGAGGCACTTGCCGGCTTCTCGCCCGCTGAAGTCGAGGCGATGGGGGCGTTGCTTACCCGGTTGCGCGCTAATGTGTCACCGCGCGCCGAGGCCGATACGGTACCGTCCCGCAGTGCCGCCGATGCCATGCCTGCCGCCCGCATGATGGGTCACCGCTGATGCACGCCATAATCGACCGGGGCGCCCTCACCAAGGCCTCAACGCGGCCATGGCTGCGCCCCGTGCTGATGTTCGCCGGGCCATTGCTGGTTGCTGCCATCGGTCTGTATCTTTGGATTGCCTCCGGCGGCAGCGTCAGTACCGACAATGCCTATCTGCAGCAGGACAAGGTGTCGATCAGCACCGACGTCAATGGCCGTGTAGCCGAAGTGCTGGTGCGTGAAAGCCAAACGGTCAAGCGCGGCGACGTGCTGATCCGCATCGCGCCCCTGCCGTTCCAGATCGCGCTCGATCAAGCCAATGCCGCAGTTGCCGAAGCCCGTTTGCAGGTCGCCGGGCTGCGCGAGGGCACCATCGGCAAGGAAGCCGATGTCGTCGGCAAGCGCGAAGCCGTGGCTTTTGCCCGCATCGACCTGCAACGACAGCAGGATTTGTTGAAGGACGGATTCACCACCCGCGCCCGATTGCAAATGGCCGACCATGCGCTCAGCCAGGCCGAAAGCGATCTTGCCGGTGCGCTGTCGGCTGCTGCCAGCGCACGAACCGCTGCCAGCGCAACGCCGGGGACCCATCCGCTGATTCTCGCCGCGTTGGCGCAGCGCGACCGGGCGGCGCTCGATCTGGCGCGGACGGTAGTACGGGCGCCTGCCGACGGCATCGCCAGCCAGACCGAAAAGGTTCAGGTTGGCCAGATGATAATTGCCGGTGTACCGACCTTGTCGCTCGTCATCAGCAAGCGCCGCTATGTCGAAGCCAATTTCAAGGAAACCGACCTTGAAAAGATGCGCATAGGTCAACCAGCGACCATCAAGCTTGATGCCTTTCCGTCGCAACCGCTGGCGGGCCATGTCGAGAGCATCGGCGCTGGCACCGGCAGCGAATTTTCGGTGCTTCCGGCGCAGAATGCCACCGGAAATTGGGTAAAGGTCGTGCAGCGCGTGCCTGTGCGCATCGCCATCGACAAATCCGAAGTGCCGCTTATTTCCGGCCTGTCAGCAACGGTGAAAATCCAGACCGGGCGCTGACCATGGCCAGCGCCAGCCTCGCAGCTGCCCCTGAAGACGGGGCGGCAAACCGCCTTGCCATAACGGCTGTAGTCATTCTTGCGTCGTTTATGACAGTGCTTGATTCGACCATAGCAAATGTCGCGCTGCCGTTCATGCAGCCGGGGCTGGGCGCTTCGTCCGACACCATCGCCTGGGTGCTTACGAGCTATATCGTTGCCACGGCGATCGCGACGCCGCTGACCGGCTGGCTGGCCGAAAAAATCGGGCGGCGGCAATTGTTTCTGTGGGCGGTGGCGGGCTTTGTCGCGGCATCGATGCTGTGCGGGCTGGCGCAGACGCTGGGCCAGATGGTGGTGTTTCGCATGTTGCAGGGCGCCTGCGGGGCCTTCATCGCACCGCTGGCACAGGCCTTTATCCTCGACGCCTGGCCGCGTGCCCGGCATGGTCAGGCGATGGCACTGTGGGGCGTCGGAATCATGGTAGGGCCGATCCTGGGGCCGGTCTTCGGCGGTTATCTCACTGAAAATCTCGACTGGCGCTGGGTGTTCTTCATCAATCTGCCGTTCGGCGTACTGGCATTACTGGCCGGGATAGCGATCCTGCCCAATCTGCGGACCAATCCGCGACGATTCGACTTCCTGGGCTTCGGCCTGCTCGCGCTTGGCGTCGCGTCGTTACAACTGTGCCTTGATCGCGGCCAGCAGCTCGACTGGTTCGCCAGTTGGGAAGTGCGGGTCGAAGCCGGGCTGGCGGCGGCGGCGCTCTGGGCCTTTGCCGTCCATGTCGCCACCGCGCGGACCAGTACGATTTTGGACCGCCGCATGCTTGCCGACCGCAATATGGTAGCCGGCATGGGCTTTGCCGCCCTGATCGGCGTTCTGATGATCGCCACCACAGCACTGCTGCCGACGATGCTGGAAAAACTGTTCGGCTATCCGGCGATGACCACGGGTTTCATAATGGCGCCGCGTGGCGCTGGTATCATGTTCGCGATGGTAGTCGTCGGGCGGTTGAACAATAAGGTCGATCCCCGGTTGCTGATGGTGATCGGCCTGACCATGGTATGTGCTTCGTTGTTCGCGATGAGCCAGTTTTCGCCGCAGATGGACAATCGCCCGCTGATCATCACCGGGCTGGTCCAGGGGGTCGGGATGGGGCTGGTGTTCGTCCCGCTCAACACGATCGCCTTTGCCACCCTGCCGGCCGATCTGCGTACCGATGCGGCGGGCTTTTTCCAGTTGCTGCGCAACCTGGGCGGCTCGATCGGGGTCAGCCTTTCGGTTGGCGTGCTGGCCCGCCA
>JBMOFG010000212.1:0-4387 GCA_049314415.1 Polymorphobacter sp. | reverse complement strand
CTCACCCCTCAGGGGCCCAAGCTCATCGAATATAATTGCCGCTTCGGCGATCCGGAAGCGCAGGCGCGGATGTTGCGCCTCGATTCGGATCTGACCGAACTGCTGCTTGCCTGCGCACAGGGCCGGCTTGCCGAGGTTGCCCCGCGCTGGTCGGGTGAAAGCGCCGTGACCATCGTCTATGCGGCGATGGGCTACCCGCGCACGGCGATCACCGGTACGGTGATTGAGGGCATTGATGATGCCGAAGCGCTGGGTGTCACTGTCTTTCATGCGGGCACGGCGCACTCAGCCTCGGGAAAGCTGGTGGCGGCTGGCGGCCGGGTCTTGGCGCTTTCGGCGCTGGGCAATGATATCGGGGAGGCGCGCTCGCTTGCCTATGCCGCTATCAGAAAGATTCGCTGGCACGGCGGCTTTTATCGGCGCGATATCGGCAAGGTATAGCGCGGCGCAGCACAAAGGGGACGCACGGTGGAAATGAGTGAACGCCAGCAGCAGTTTTCAGGCACTGGCGACATACGCGTCGGGCTGGAAATCGATACCGCTCGCCTGACCGACTGGATGAGGGCGCATGTCGAGGGCTTTGCCGGACCGCTGACCATCGAACAGTTCAAGGGCGGCCAGTCGAATCCTACCTATAAGCTGATGACGCCGAAGCAGAATTACGTAATGCGCCGCAAGCCGCCAGGCATTTTGCTGCCATCGGCCCATGCCGTCGACCGAGAATATAAGGTGATCACCGCGCTGCAAGCCCAAGGTTTTCCGGCGCCGCGCACTTTCGGTCTGTGCACCGACAATGCTGTCATCGGCACCTGGTTCTACATCATGGATTGTGTCGAAGGGCGGGTAATCTGGGACGCCACCTTCCCGACCGTGGCGCGCGAGGACCGTCGCGCCTATTTCGACGCGATGAACAAGACGATGGCCGACCTGCACATGGTCGACATCGCTAAGGCCGGGTTGTCCGATTTCGGCAAGCCGGGCAATTATTTTGCCCGCCAGATCGCCCGCTGGTCGCGGCAATATCTGGAGGACAAGGACGCTGGCGTCGTGCCATCGATGGAAAAGCTGGTGCGTTGGCTGCCGGAAAACATCCCGCCAGGTGATGAAACCAGCGTCGTCCATGGCGATTACCGCTGCGACAATATGATCTTCCACCCGACCGAGCCGAAAGTATTGGCGGTGCTCGACTGGGAATTGTCGACGCTGGGCCACCCACTGGCAGATTTTTCCTATCATCTGATGATGTACCGGATGCCGCCGTCGGCAACGACGGGCCTGATCGGCAATGATCTGGCGGCGCTCGGCATTCCGACCGAGGAGGAATATGTCGCCGCCTATTGCGCCCGCACGGGCCGCGACGGAATCGCTCATCTTGATTTTTATGTCGCCTACAACATGTTCCGGCTGGCGGGCATCATCCACGGCATCCGCGGCCGGGTGGTGCGCGGCACCGCTGCGAGCGCCCATGCGAAAAAGTCTGCCGAAGGCGTGGAACTGCTCGCTGATCTTGCTTGGGAACAGGCGGTAAAGGTTGGGGCCGCTTGAACCGCACAACAGCCGGTGTGTGCTGGTTGCTGCAGATCGCGGTGGCGGCCATTTTCCTGTTCGCCGGTTCAAAGAAACTGATGGCGGATCCGCAGATGGTTGCCGTGTTTGCCAAGGTCGGGATCGGGCAATGGTTCCGGTTGCTGACCGGTGCGTTGGAAGTCGGCGGCGGGCTTGCGCTGCTCGTGCCGCGCACGGCGGCGTTCGCGGCCTTTCTGCTGGCCATTGTCATGGTCGGTGCCGCAATCGCGCATCTGACTGTGCTCGGCGGCAGCCCGGCGCTGGCTGTCATGCTGCTTGTCGCCTGCGCGGGTATCGCGTGGCTGCGGCGTGCCGGCCTGAGCCCGCGTTGAACGCGGCAACATCCGGATTTGGGGTTGCGAGCGGCTCGACGACGCGGCACCACGGATGAAGCGCGGCAAGGGCCGGATGGGGGCGGGAATGGACAAATGGTTGGTTCTGGTGATGACGCTGTTCATCGCCGCGATCATTGGCTTCGGCGCGCAGCAAACGCCGCTGCCCATGCCCGCAACGTCACCTGCTGCAGATTTCGCCGCCGGGCGCGCCATGGCCGATGTGCGGATCATCGCCAAGGCCCCGCATCCGACCGGCTCCACCGCCAATGCCGAGGTGCGGTCCTATCTGACAGGCCGCTTGCAGGCGCTGGGTTTCACTGTGCGGCAGAGCCGGGTCGCGCTGCCTGAAAAAGCGCGGATGCGCATGGCATCGCGCGGCGCGCCGGCCGAATATGCCATCAATATCATCGCGCTGCGCCCCGGCCGCGATCCGGCGGCGTCAGTGGTGGCGGTGATGGCGCATTATGACAGCGTGCCCGGCTCTCCCGGCGCGGCCGACGATGCCGCTGGGGTGGCGGCGGCGCTGGAAATTGCCCGCGCCATCCCGCGTCAGGCCCAGGCGCGCGATCTTGTGCTGCTATTTACTGATGCCGAGGAGGCGGGGTTAAATGGCGCCCGCGATTTCTTCGGCAAAATTGCAAAGGATGCGCCCCGGGGCACGCTGCCGTTGCGCGGCGATCCGCTCGCCGGCCGCATCGGCGCGGTCATCAACCTCGAAGCGCGTGGCGGCGGCGGCCGGGCGATGATGTTCGAAACCGGCACTGGCAACGGCGCCATGGTCGCGCTGTTCCGGCAGGTGGTGTCCGATCCGTCGGCCAATTCGCTGGCGGTCAAGATCTATGAATTGCTGCCCAACAACACCGATTTCACGCCGGCGAAACAGCGTGGCCTGTCGGGCGTCAATTTCGCCTTTGTCGGCGACGCCTGGCAATATCATTCGCCGCTGGCGACGCCCGATGCGCTCGATCAGGGCGCGCTGCAGCATATCGGCGGGCAGGCGTTGGCGATCACCCGCGCACTGCTGACTGCTGCGGAACTGCCGGCAGCAGCGCCCGATGCGGTGTTCAGCGATGTGCTCGGTATGTTTATCATAGCCTACCCGCCGGCTTTCGGTTGGGTCGTGGTGGCGGCCATCGCCTTTGCACTGTTGTTTGTGGCGCGGCGCTGTGCGCCGCAGTGGCGCGGCTATCAGGTCGCTGGCGGGATTGGCGACGGGTTGGGCGCCGGGTTGGCGGCGGCGGTGCTGCTATATGCCGGCAATCTGTTGTCGGGGGCTGATGGCCCGACCAATTATTACGACCGGCTGGCGGCGCTGCCGCGGCTCGAACTGATGGCATTGTTGCTGGTGCCGGCCGGGATGGCGCTCATGCTCGGCGTCGCGGCGGGCCGGCGCAATGTCTGGGGCGGTTGGCTGGGTTTGGCACTGCTCAATTTCGCCGGGGTCGTGGTGATCCAGGCCATCCTGCCCGCCGCCGCGCCTGTTCTTGCCTGGCCTCTGCTCGTTGCGGTGCTGGCGCTGCTGCCGGCGGCGACTGGTGGGCGGCTTGCCGGGACCGGGCTGCTGCTGCCGGCGGCGGCGGCGGTATTTGGTCTCGCGCTGATCGGCGGCGTGGCGCATTTCGCGCTGCTGGGCGTTGGCATTACCATTCCTGGGGCGATTGCCATCTTTGTGCCGTTGGTTTTGCTGCTGCTGTGGCCGCTCCTGCCCGCGATGACGCGGCGCGCGACGTTGCTGGCGGCGCTTGCGTTGATCGCTACGGCAACGGCATTGGCGCTCTGGGTCCGGCTCGATCCGCTTGCCGCCAGTGTGCCAAGCTATGCCGAAGTGGCCGGGTCGTCCAAGAACCCGCGCCCGGCGGCATAGTTCAACCGATAATGACCTTGGCCTTGACCGCGCTGGCCAGTACCTTGTCAACCTTGCGGCCATCCATGTCGACGATTTCGAAGCGCCAGTGCCCGACGATGAAGCTTTCGCCGGTTTCCGGCAGGTGGCGGACATGTTCGAGAACAAACCCCGCGACTGTTTCATAATCCCGGTCGGCTTCGAGGTCGAAGCCCAGCCGGTCGGCCATTTCATCAGCCGGCAGCGCCCCCGAAAACAACCATGAGCCGTCGTCGCGTTCTACCGCTGGCGGGTCATTGGCATCATCGACATCGCTGCGGAACTCGCCGGCGATGGCAGCGAGCAGGTCGGCGGGCGTAACGATGCCCTCGAAATGGCCATATTCGTCGTGGACGAGTGCAATCGGAATATCGGCATCGCGCAGCACGGCGAGAGCATCGACGGCATCGACCACATCGGGGATCACCGGCGCCGGTCTGGCAAGCGCGACGAGATCAAGCGGCCGCCCTTCGATCAGCACCTGTACGACGTCACGCGCCTGCAGCACGCCGATAATGTCATCGACGGTGCCGCGCGCCACAGGAAGGCGGGTGTGCGGGCTGGCGGCAAGGTGCCGGCGGATTTCGGCATCGCTCATGTCGGC
>JBMOFG010000211.1:0-4392 GCA_049314415.1 Polymorphobacter sp. | reverse complement strand
GAAGCTGGCCCTGACCGGTGGTGATGAAAGACTGTCGGCGACCGAGGCTTATCGTCTCGGACTGTTCGACGAAGTGCTGTCAGCATCCGAGCTGATGCCGCGGGTACGGGCCTTGGCCACTAGCATTGCGCGCCATTCGCCGACCGCCGTAGCCCGCACCCGCGCGGCGATCTGGAACGCGCTGGAGCAACCGCTCTCGGTCGCGCTCGACGATGCTTGGGCGTCGATCATGCGCCAGGTACAGCATCCGGACATGGCCGAAGGGATCGCAGCCTTCCTCGAGAAGCGCACACCTGTATGGCAAGCCCGCACGCCTGGGGATGTTTGATGAGCTACGGCACCATCGCAACAAGCCGCCAAGGCTCGGTCATGATGATCGAATTGGCAACCGATGACGGTCTGAATTGTTATACGCCGGAAATGGGCGAAGACTTGGTCGAAGCATTGGGCGCAGCTGGCCGTGATCCCGAGGTCTCGTCAATTGTCTTGACCGGACGGGGGAGAACCTTCTGCGCTGGCGCCCACCGTGATGTCTTAAACGGCCGTCTCGGCCCATCTGGCATCCGCATCGGCAACGAGCATTTCATATCCGGCTTCGCAACGGAATTCGCCGCCCTGCCCAAACTGACGATTGCAGCATTCAATGGGTCAGCGGCGGGTATTGGTGTCACTATGAGTCTATTATGCGACCTGCGGCTAGCTGCACCCCACGCAAGGCTTCGACTGAACTTTGCGGAACTGGGGATCCTGCCTGGACTCGGCTCGACCACGTTGCTGCCCGCGCTTGTCGGCCGCTCGACGGCGCGCAAGCTGCTGTTGTGCGACCGAGTGGTGGACGCAGCAGAAGCCTTGCGTATCGGCCTTGTCGATGAAGTGGTCGCGGCCGACGCGTTGATACCCCGCTGCCTCGTGCTCGGTGAAGCCGCTTCAGGCTGCACCAACGGCTCGCTCGGCGCGATAAAGCTTTGTCTTGACGCCGGGCAGACCAGCGGCATTGCCGAAGCCCTGCGGCGCGAAGCCGAAGCTGCAACCGCGATGCGCGCCGCAAGAAGGCTCGGTCCTTGACTCGCGCCGTCCCTTTTGACGATTTCGCCGCGTTGGCAGCGGTCGCGGCTGAAGGGTTCACCCCCTGGGGCGGCACCGTAACTGTCGGCAGCAATGCTGCCGCCGAGTTTGCGCGCATAACTGGGGCTGCGGGGCTGGCTGGAGCAATGCTACCTGGCAGCTTGATTCTTTCGCTCGTACCTCGCATCATGCCGCCGCGGGGCTGGGCGTTGGTGGGATATTCTGGCGCGCTGAACCTGGGCTGCCCTCACATTCGCTATCCCGCTGCGGCCGGGATCGGTACGGCGCTGCAAGGGCGAAGCCGACTGGCATCAGCACGCGCGCATCAGCGCGGGACGCTGGTGACGCTCGAATTTGAGGTGCGGGCAGCTGGGACGGAATCCCTTTGCCTTATGGCGCATAACGAGCTGCTTTATCTTGTGGGAACACAGCGATGAAACATGCAGCCATCAGAGGTGGCGTCGCTATCGCCGGGATCGGGCAAACCGTATTCGGCAAGGGCCTGGAGCCTTCGGAACGGGAACTGGCCTGCATCGCCGTGGATGCGGCGCTGTTCGATGCGGGGTTGGAGCCGGGCGAAGTGGATGGCGCTTCCTGTTATACGATGGAGGCGACACCTGATTTCGAGCTAGCCCGATCTGTCGGTTTCGGGCCGCTCTGTTGGTTTGCGCAAGTACCACATGGTGGCGGTGCCGGGCCGGCAGCTGTCGGGCAAGCGGCAATGGCAGTGGCAACTGGTCAATGCAGCATCGCGGTGGTCTGGCGAGCACGCAAGCGGTCGGCTGTGAGATCGCGCGTCTGGGCACAATCGGCGCCCGAGCTTACCGACCACTGGAAATGGTCGCGGCCTTCGGGGCTGCTGCGCCCCGTCGACGAAGTTGCCATGCTGACCCGGCGATATGCTCATGAGCATGGCGACATTAGTCACGCGCTCTGCAAGATTGCGATGACTTTGCGGGACTATGCTTGCCGTAACCCACATGCGACGATGCATGGCAAGCACATGACAGAGAAAGATTATTACGCATCCCGCATGGTTGCAGACCCGTTGCGGCTGTACGATAATTGCCTGGAAACCGACGGTGCAGTGGCACTTGTCCTTGTTTCGGAAGCGCGCGCGCGAACGCTGCGGCAGCGTCCGGTTCTTGTGGAAGCGTTCGCACAAGGGCTGGCCCCGGGCCACCAATCGATGGCCGATTTCCACCGCACCGATCCTTTGTCTTCATCCAGCAGGGTGACTGCGGAGAAGCTGTGGAGCATGACCGAGTTGCGCCCGGCCGATGTCGACGTCGCACAAATTTACGACGCCTTTTCGCCGCTGCTGCTTTTTTCACTGGAAGCCTATGGTTTTGCCGCGCGCGGCAGCGCTGCGCATTTCATATTGGCGGAAGGCATTGGAGCCGCGGGTGCACTGCCATGCAACACAGCGGGCGGCAGCTTGTCAGAAGCCTATCTTCACGGCCTGAACCACGTCACCGAAGCGGTCCGCCAATTGCGGGGCTGCGCCACCTCCCAAGTGGCGGGCGCGCAAATTGCGCTCGTCACGGGATGCGACGTCACCCCGAACGGCGCGATCCTTTTGAGGGGGGCAGAATGATAGAGGGAAGTCCTGTTCCGGCCCGCACCGGACCATTCGAGGCTGATTTTTGGGCCATACTGGATGAGGGCAGGTTGGCTCATCAACACTGCTATAATTGCGGGGCCTGGCACTTCCCCGCCCGCTGGCGCTGCGCTTGCGGCGGCGCGCTTGTCTACGTGCCGGTTAGCGGCAAAGCACGCCTATGGTCGTGGACCGAAGTCCATGCGCCTGTCCTTCCGGCATTCACTGCCTTTACCCCCTATGTCGTTGGCATTGTTGAACTCGCCGAAGCTGCCGGCCTTCGCATGATCGGCCCGCTGCTTAACGCACCCAAAGACCCGATCAATGCAGTGCGGAAACAGGATCTTCAAATCGGCATGCCATTGCAGGCGGTGGTTTGCCCTCTTTCCACCACTGTAGCGTGGCCGAGTTGGTTGCTTGCCTGACCGCTCCTGCCGTGACCTATTTCGGAGAACTGTCGCGTGACCATCGATTATGACCCGTTCTCGTTCGAAGCGATGCAGGACCCGCATCGACTTTACAAGCAACTGCGGACCATAGGCTGCCCGCATTTTGTGGCAAAGCGCCGAGCTTGGGCGCTGACGTGTTATGACGATCTGCGGACAGCGAGCTCGAACAGCCACTGGCTGGACTTTACTGCCGGCCAGACCCCAGCGCAGGTGATGTTGAATGACCCCGCACCGCACACCTTCATGACCAGTAATGTGCCGGAAAACCGCAAGTGGCGCCGCATTCTGGAACCTTTCTATTCCGCTGGTGCCGTCGCCCGCGAGGTGCCGCGCATCACGGCTCTTGCCGAAAGGGAGTTCGCACCGCTGCGCGGACGACCAAAGATCGATGTCTATGGCGATTTCGCCAATCAAGTCATGTGCATGAATGCCGGATACTATCTCGGCATGGATGAAGGCGAGGCACGCAAGGCCCGAGAACTTATCGATAAGATCATCCTGAACCGCATACCGGGCCAGGAAGGCGCCTCAACCCCGGAAAGCCAGCAAGCCGGGCAAGAGCTTTATGGCATCTTGCTGGCTCATGTCGGAAAGCTGCGCGCCGACCGCGAGGCGGGAGGGCCTCAAGGCAGGGCCTTGCGCGATGCCGTCGTCGATGGCAAACATCTGGACGATGAAGGCTTGCTTGGCTATTTGTTCAGCCTGCTTGTGGTGGGGTCGGAAACTACTCCGATGTCGGTCGCTGCGACGATGTATCACCTTGCGCGAAATCCGGAGCAGAAAGTCCGCGTACTGGAAGACAGGTCACTGATCCCGTCAGCGTTTCGCGAAGCACTGCGATTCGACCAGCCGACCAACATGCTTGCCCGCCGCGCGGCAACCGATTTCGAACTGAATGGTTGCAAAATAAATAAGGGTGAAAATCTGCTTTTTATCTATGCGTCGGCAAATAAGGATGAACGCCGTTTCGGCGATCCTGAGAGGTTTGATATCCAACGCGACAATCCCGGTGACATGAGCTTCGGTTTTGGTGCGCATTTCTGCCTCGGCGCACAGCTGGCGCTTAAGGCGGGCAGAATAATGTTGGAAACGATGCTGGACGCCATGGACGATTGGGACGTGGTCGAAGGCGATTGCGAACGCGCCCATAGCGAACATCTGAACGGCTTTACGCGAATGGTAATACAGCCTGTCTGGAAATGACCCACTAGGCAGGCGCGGACTGAGGTGGTCCCGGCTGTTTGGACAGTTTGGCGGCGAAGTTAAGCTAATCCCGGG